>JAAZCS010000223.1 GCA_012513125.1 Treponema sp.
CTATTATATTTTCTGTCCTATTCTTTGTCAAACCTTTTTTGAATGATTCTATAAAATTGAATAAAATTAGAAATATTGAATAAATATATATTTTTATTTATACTTGCTAAAGAATTAATTCAGAATGATTTTTATTAATTTAGAAGATTCATTCAAAGAGGTATTTTATATGTATAGTTACAAAGAACTAGGCCTTGTAAACACAAAAGACATGTTTGCAAAAGCTATTAAAGGTGGATATGCAATTCCTGCTTATAACTTCAATAATATGGAACAAATGCAAGCTATTATTCAAGCTTGTGTTGAAACAAAATCTCCTGTTATTCTTCAAGTTTCAAAAGGCGCTCGTGCATATGCTGACAAATATATTCTTCGCCATATGGCTGCTGGAGCAGTTGAATACGCACATGAATTAGGATGTGATATTCCTATCGTTCTTCACCTTGATCACGGTCCAAGTTTTGAAGTTGCAAAAGATTGTATCGACAATGGTTTTTCTTCTGTAATGATTGATGGTTCTTCACTTCCTTATGAAGAAAATATTGCATTGACTAAAAAAGTTTGCGACTATGCACATTCACAAAAAGATTACGTTACTGTTGAAGGTGAACTTGGTGTACTAGCTGGCGTTGAAGATGAAGTTGCTTCTGCAGAAAGTCATTATACAAAACCAGAAGAAGTTAAAGATTTCGTTTCTAAAACTGGTGTTGATTCACTCGCTATTTCTATCGGAACATCACATGGAAGATGTAAATTCACACCAGAACAATGTACACGTTCTGCTGATGGAGTTTTACTTCCACCACCATTAGCATTTGATGTATTAAAAGGTGTTGAAGAAATGATTCCTGGATTCCCAATTGTACTTCATGGTTCTTCTTCTGTTCCTATGGAATATGTAAGAATTATTGAACAGTTCGGTGGAAAAATCCCTGATTCAGTTGGAATTCCTGAAGAACAACTTCGCAAAGCAGCAAAATCAGCAGTTTGCAAAATCAACATCGATTCTGACGGACGCCTTGCTATGACTGCAGCAATTCGTAAATTCTTAGCTGAAAATCCTGGAAAATTTGACCCACGTGAATACTTATCTCCAGCACGCGAAGAACTAAAAAAGATGTATATGCATAAAAACAAGGAAGTTCTTGGTTCTGCAGGACACGCTTTAGACTAGACTTTACCAAATTAGATTAATTTCTATAAAAAAAACCGAAAATATTTTTCAATATTTTCGGTTTTTTTTGTTTTATCTATTGTTCACGAAAAACTTTTCTATTTACAATTATGTAAAGTCCTGTCAATAAAATGGATATCAAACAAATTAAAAAACTTAATCCTATTTTATTATTAATAATATAAAGTGATTCAGCAACGGCAGGTAATAATATCGAAATAAGAATTATCAATACACTAGTAATTATTCTTAACACATTTTTCTCTTCTTTGTATTTTAACACCAACAGAAACGAAACATAGCATTGAATTAACATCATTCCATATAAACAAGGTTTTACAAATAGAACAAAAGGAGTTGTGTTTGCTTTTGAAAGGCATAGTGTTAAAAATGGAATATAAATGGCATAAAAAGAACCCATCATTGGAAAAAACGAATCAATTTTAAATGAAATCTCATCTTTTGATAAGAAGAAATAAATTCCACAGAGTACCAAAATCGGAATAAATGTTTCTTGAAAGAAATAAACTAGAAAATTTTCCATAAATGAATAAGGAACAACTCTGTGCATATACGAAATAAAGCCTTTATAAGCACAAAGCAATGCTGCAGAAATTATTCCTATTAGGACTGCTAATATTAATTTTGAGTTTTTTGTATACACAAAATAAAGTGCCAAAAGAGAAGGTAAAAATAACAATAAAAATAAATACATAGTAATAACCTACACGTTTAAGAATTAAAAAACAAGTAATTTAAATGTGTTCTTTATAAACCCATCTTCTAGCAATATAAATAAACGGAGTGTCTAAAATACTTGTAAATATATATATTACATAACAAGTTATTGTGATACTTATTAATGTTGGTAATGGATATACACCGTAAAATGCTCCAAAATTAAAAATCACAATATTAATCAATTGAGATATCAATGTAGCAATATTATTTCTGAACCATAAAAGCTTTTGTTTGCTTCCCGTCTTTTTTTCAGAAAATTCCCATATTCTATGATAAAGTTGAACATCAATAAATTCTGAAATTATATATGCCACTAAACTTGCACATACAATTCTAGTTGTATTGGAAAACAGAATTCTCATAGAAGGCATAGCCCAATCATTTTCCGATGGAATATACTGTCGCCATAAAAAGGCAAAAATAATAAATATTAATGAAGAGGTAATGCCTATACGAACACCTTTTTTTGCTTCTTTCTTGCCATATAGTTCACTAAGAACGTCTGTAGCAAGAAAACTAGATGCAAAAAGGACATTTCCAAGTGTTTGCTCCATTCCAAATGCAATTACCATAACAGTAACTTCAATATTTGCAAGAATTGTACTAATGCCAATCCAAGCAAAAACGCCACCTTTTCCAAAGATTCTGTGTAACAAAACAACAGAACCAAAGGAAATCAACAATGTGATAATAATGAGTAATTCATTAATCATAAAAACTCCAAATATGAGTATTATGTCAATAAAAAAATTGACCTGGTTTTTTTTATAGGCAGGAAGGACTTCGAACTGCCTGTAATTCATTTTTATTTTGCAATAATTTGCATTATTGTCGCTTTTCCACTAACTGAAACTTTTTCACCCGGGAAGATTGCAAAAATTTCTTCTGCATTAATTGCAACCTTGTTGTGATTAGTGAGGTTTGAGGAAATAGTTGCGTTATCAGATGAAATAATGTACAGAAGACGAGTATCTTTTGGTTGAGTTCCTTTCGGACAAGCCATACTCCATTTATCTTCTATATTAATTTCCTTTAAATTAAAATATTTGCAATCAAAGTTTCCAGGAAAAGGAGCAACTGGTATCATTTCGTCGGATTTGATTACAGCTAAACCTTTTTCAATGTGAACTTCTCTATCTCTGCCCCAATCATACAAACGATATGTCAAATCGCATGACTGCTGAACTTCCATTAATCGGATTCCTTTTCCAATTGCATGTACAGTACCTGATGGGATAAAAACAAAATCACCTTTCTTTACACTAACCATTTCTAAGTAATTTTCCAATGTTTTTTCTTTGATAGCAGTAGCAAGAACATCTTTTGAATAACCGGATTTTATACCATATACAAGTTTCGCATCTTTTTCTGCGTCCAAAATATACCAGCACTCAGTTTTTCCACGGTTTCCTTTTCCTTCAAGCTTCACTGCAAAATCATCATCTGGATGAACTTGAATTGAAAGGGAATCATTTGCCTGAATAATTTTTATCAACAAGGGATAATCGCCACCACAAGCATCATAAAAATCTTTTTGCATTCCATTTGGATGAGTTGAAGCCAACCACAACTCATAGCCCCAAACTTTATCTGAACGTATATAATTTAGTTTTAGCATTATTTGTCCCAAAGTTTTTCTGGATAATATCCATCTTTAATTTTCTTTGCAATTTCAGCTTTTACAACTGCTCTATCTTCTGGATAAGTCATTCCAAACCATTTTTCTTGAGATGTAAAGAATTTTACAATTCCATCTTTGTGCTGAATGATTTCACCAGTAGCCATTGGAAGCAAAGCTTCTGCTTTTGGACTTGTTGCATTCTTAGCTATAAATTCTTGCCATGATAAATTAAATCTATCAAATGCTTTTGGAGAAAAACCGAACAAGTTCATACTAACCCATTCATTGCCAGTCAAAGGAACTTTTTTTCCTTCCATTTCACTAACAATATTTTCACCTTCATAATAAATTTTTAGGTTTTCAACAATTTTTGTAAGCTGATTATTTTCAACAGTACAAACTCCACGAGAAACAGAACCATTTTTACTCATTGTGTTTCCAAGAATATAACCAACCATTGCATGTTCTGTACTATCATTTGCTATTGTGGAGAGATATTTTCCAAGTGTATTAAATGCTTCTCTTCCATAATAGTCGTCTGCATTAATTACAGCAAAAGGTGTTTTTATTGCGTCTTGAGCACAAAGAATTGCGTGTGTAGTTCCCCAAGGTTTTGACCTATCAGCACTATCTTTTATTTGCTGTTGTGTTAATAAGCTTTCATGACTTTGAAAAACATATTCAGCGTCAAAGTTTCTTGCAACTCTGTCAAAAAGTCTTGTTCTAAAATCTTTTTCTATATCTTTTCGTATTATATAAACTACTTTTCCAAATCCTGATTCTTTTGCATCATATGTACCATAATCAAGCAAACATTCATCGTGTAGTCCAACTCCATCAATCTGTTTTACTCCACCATAGCGGCTTCCCATTCCTGCTGCTAATACTAAAAGTGTTGGTTTCATATATATACTCCATTATTTTATATTTTATTCAGTCTATATCAAAGTTTTATTTTAGTAAATAATTTATTTTGCTCAATCCGTTCCAATTGTTTCCAAGGCTATAATAACCATATCCTTAAAAGTTTTTTGTCGCTCTTCAGAAGAGGTACTTTCGCCTGTGATAATATGATCACTAACTGTCAAAATTGATAAAGCTTTTCGATTAAACTGAGCCGCAAGTGTGTATAATTCTGCAGTTTCCATCTCGATTCCACCAACTCCATATTTTTGCCATATTTTCCAATTTTCGTTTTCGTCATAAAATCTATCACTCGAAGCACATGGAACAACCTTAGCATTAATTCCGTTCTTTTTTGCCATATTATAGGCTTTTTCAAGAGTTTCAAAATCCGCTACCGGAGAATAATGAAGATAACCAAAACGTTGATTCTGTAAAGAAGAATCAGAACAGGCTCCATTTGCTAAAATCACATCTTTTACATGAATATCAAGATTTACAGAACCACACGTACCAACTCTAATCGCTTTTTGAACATCATAAAATTGAAATAATTCTTGAACATAAATTGACAAGGATGGTTGCCCCATTCCAGTACCTTGAACAGAAACTCTTTTTCCTTTATATAATCCAGTAAAACCAAGCATTCCCCTAACTTCATTATAACATTTCGCATTTTCTAGAAAATTTTCTGCTATAAACTTTGCTCTTAATGGATCTCCAGGTAAGAGAATTGATTCGGCAATATCGCCTTTATTTGCATTAATATGTGTACTCATATTTCACTCCAGTTTTCGTATTATTTGAATTATAGCTTATTTAAAGATTTTTAGTGTTTTTTTTAATAAAGTTTTATATACTGAAAACATGATTAAATTTATTTTAGAAAATACTTCATGGTTTTGGCTTACGATATTAATTATTTGCGTCATTATCGAAGCTTTTTCATTTATGCTAACTACAATTTGGGCTGCCATAGCTGCACTGCCAATGATTTTTATTGCAAAAACAAATCTTCCATTTAAGTGGCAATTACTAATATTTGTCATTTTAACAGTTCTTCTATTAATATTTACTCGTCCTTTTGCTATAAAAAAATTGAAAATTGGTAAAAACAAAACAAATATTGATGCTCTGATTAATCAAGATGTTTTAGTAACAAAAGAAGTTACCGAATTTGAAAAAGGCGAAGGCAAAACTCAAAACGGTGTTATTTGGACTGTAAAAAGCAAGGATAATGCAAGCATAAAAGAAGGAACGAAATGCAAAATCGTTGCTGTTGAAGGAAATACATTAATAATAAATAATTTATAGGAGAAAATATGATTTATATTCTTGTTGTTCTTTTGGTTGTAATTGCTGTATTAATAGCTACAAACATTCGTATTGTTCCACAATCTCATTCATGCGTAATTGAGAGACTTGGAGCATATCATTCCACTTGGGAAGTTGGTTTACATGTAAAATTTCCGTTTATTGATAGAATTGCAAATAGAATGTCTTTAAAGGAAAGAGTACTGGATTTTCCTCCTCAGCCTGTAATTACAAAAGATAATGTCACTATGATGATAGACACTGTTGTTTATTTTCAGATAACAGATTCTAAACTGTACACATATGGAGTTGAACAACCTATGAATGCACTTGAGAATCTTTCAGCAACAACACTAAGAAACATTATTGGCGATTTGGAACTTGATCAAACATTAACCAGTAGAGATGTAATTAACACAAAAATGAGAAGCATTCTTGACGACGCAACTGATCCTTGGGGAATAAAAGTTAATAGAGTTGAAGTTAAAAACATCATGCCTCCAGAAGCGATAAAAGAAGCTATGGAAAAACAGATGAGGGCTGAACGAGAAAGACGTGAACAAATATTAATTGCTGAAGGCCAAAAACAAAGTTCAATTTTAGTTGCTGAGGGAAAAAAACAGTCAACAATTCTTGAAGCTGAAGCTCAAAAAGAAGCTGCTATACAAAAAGCTAAAGGTGACGCTGAAGCAATTCTTGAAGTTCAACAGGCGACTGCCCAAGGTATAAAAATGATTCGTGAAGCTCAAGCTGATGAAAGTGTCATCAAACTACGTAGCTTAGAAGCTTTTGAAAAGGCTGCAAACGGACAGGCTACAAAAATTATCATTCCATCTGACATTCAAAATATTGCAGGCTTGGTTACAAGCGTTGTAGAAGTTGCAAATTCTACAAAAAAATAATTCCAAAAAGTGCACCCGCGATTATTAATAAAATCGGGTGCATGTGAAATTTATAAAATGCAAAAAGAAAAATTCCATAAGCCACAATATTTATATAATTGAACAATTCTTTCCACCCTTGTATTGTTGTTAAAACAGAAACTGAAGAAGGCACGTTCAATAAAGCCAATGCAAAAATATTCACAACCGGAACAAGAATTAAACCTGTTGTTATAGGACGCAAAAAGACAAAAGCCCCTTTTACAAAAGGATTTTGACTAAATTTTGTTAAGAATTTTGCTATAATAATAATGCAGATAATCGAAGGAAGAACCTCTGCAATGCTGACAATAATGCCGCCAGGAATTCCATACAAATTAAATCCAACATATGTTGCAACATTTATCCCAAAAGGACCAGGTGTTGCTTCAGAAATTGCCACCATATTGTAAAATTGCTCTGATGAAACAAGCCCTTTCGCCACTATCGTCTGCTGTATCAATGTTAATGAAACAATGCCTCCACCTATCGTGAATAAACCTATATAAAAAAAAGTAAGAAACAATTCTAAAAGCGTCATTATTTACCATCCTTCTTATTCTTTTTTAAAGCTATGAAAGTATTTACAACTCCCAACAAAATAGCAAATAAGATTAATATGAAGGAAGGAATTTTAAAAAAGAATACTAAAATAAACGCAGCAATCATCAATAAGAAATTCCACCAATTTTTTATTGTTTTCTTAGCAAAATTAATTATTACTGTTGTTAATAAAGCTGCCACAGCAACATTAATCCCTTTTAAAGCCTTTTGAGCTAATGGTATATCAGATATAGAATTAATAAATGTTGCTAAAACCATAATTACTATCAAAGAAGGTGTAATCATTCCTAAAGTAGCTATAACACCACCAAAACTACCTAATTGCTTATACCCAACAAAAGTTGATACATTCACTGCAACAATACCTGGAGTTGATTGTCCTATTGCGTAATAATCAAGTAATTCTTCTTCAGTAATCCACTTCTTTTTTGTAATCAATTCTCTTTGCATCATCGGCATCATTGCCAATCCGCCACCAAAAGTAAAAAGACCTATTTTTGAAAAAACAAAAAACAAATCCAAGCATTCTTTTATATTTTTTTTTATCACAATTTTTTGCATATGTTAACTGAAAAAGTTTACTATATGAGGAATTTTATTTCAACACATGTTCCAGATAGATTATTTCTATAAATTTTAAATTCAGCTCCAATTTGATCAGCTCTATATTGCATTGAATTCAACCCCAAACCTTTTTTAATTTTCACCAAATCAGATATTCCACAACCATTATCAACAACTGTAATAATAATGTAGTCTTTTACAGAACTGACAGAAACATATACACAAGAGGCTTTTGCATGTTTTGAGATATTATGAAGAGCTTCTTGAATAATTCTAAAACTGTTTAACTTTTGAATAGAATTTAACTCAATTGTATTTTGAACGCTCCATTTATAATAACACTTTATATTAAACTGGACAGAAAAAGAATTACATAAATTACTTAAACTATGATTCATCCCTAAAGTATCAAGTTCAACAGGATAAGAATTATGAGCATATTGTCTTGTACACTGTAGTGTTTCAGAAATCAATGTCGCTATTTCAGCCATTTCTTCTTTTTCTCCATCTGTATGAGTTGAAGCATAACTTCTGCAAAGCATAGAAATTCCAGCTAATCTTTGGCAAATATCATCATGCAAATCAATACTAAAACGTTGTCTTTCTAATTCACTTATTTTTAATACCTCAGCTTCAACTTCAATTCTCTTGTTATTAGCTTCAATTAATTCCTTTGTTCTTTTTGAAACTTCTTTTTCAAGATACTCAGAACGTTTTATTTTTTCACCAAAAGATTGAAGCCTTTTTATTGTTTGTGCTATATCAACAATTATTGAACACATAGATGGATTGATCTGTTCCTTTGATTGATATAAAGCACAGCCCATTATTTCATCTCCAGAAGAAATATATTTAAACGTATATGAGTCACTTTTAGGATTTCCAGAATTTATTTCCTTAAAAAAATCACCTAACAGCACCCTTTTTTTTTGATATTTTTCATTTAATATAACTCCATCCTTTTTAATAAAAAGCGGTTTTACGTAAATGTTGTTTTTAGTAGATTTTGAAGAAAAAAGAAGAATTATAAATGTTTGAATTTCCATTTCTTCCAAATATCTTCCAATATAATAATTAAGGCAATCAAAAGTATTGACAACATTCAATTCCTGCCCCATCCTACTTAAATTTCGTAAACGTAATTCAGAATGTAAATATTCATACATTAATTTTTTTACTTCACTATAATAGTAATTTTTTTCTTCCGCTTTATGTTTGTTACATCCACAAGATTCTCTTAAAATTAAATTTGAATATAAATAATTTGTTTCATCTACTTTTTTCCCATTAATTAAATCTTTTAATAAATCAACTGATTTTATTCCCATTTCTTCCAATGGCTGATGAACAGTCGTTATGGAAGGAAATTCAAGTTCAGACTGAGGAATATCATCAAATCCCGTGACAGCAATTTCCTGATAACTTCTATCATTTTTATTCATTTTCAAATATTTATAAACACCAATTGCCATGTTATCATTAGCACAAACTACAGCATCTATTTTAAAATCCGGATTTTCGTTTTTAAAATCAGTCATTATTTTTAAAGAGGAATATTCTGTAAAATCTCCTCTTTTAATTACATAATTTATTTTACTGTTTTTATTCTTATAATTATTTAAAATTTCAAGAAATATTTTCTCTCGTAACGCATTGTCATTATGATTTGCAGGACCACTTATATACAAGAAATTCTTATATGAATGAACATTTAGCAAATGCTCAACTAATTTTTTCATAGAATCTTCAGCTTTTATTAAAAGTGAAGGAACCCCTTTTAATTGCTGACCAATGGACACAACCGGCACGTGACCCCAAATTTGATTAAATTCAGTTCGACTTTTTTCACCTAAATGGTCACAAATAACAGTTGACAATAAAATAATACCTTCTATTCCAAAACACTTTTCATCTGGTATTTTTGAAATAAAAGATTTCTCATTAAACGCAAAATTTTCTTGTTGAAAACAGATTAATTCAATTCCTAATTCTTTTGAACGATTGCTAATTCCCCTATACAGCGAATTCTGATACTCTTCGTCCAAAATATTTGTTACAATTCCAATTCTCATAATTTGATTATACACCGTAATTATGATATTATTAATACATGAATTATTCAGTATTAATTATTGATGACCATCCTCTTTTTAGCAGAGGACTTGCTCAGTTGATAGAAACTCAGAAAACATATAAAGTCACAGGATTTGCAAAAAGCCGACAAGAAGCCCTTTCAATTATAAATGAAAAACAATTTGATTTAGCTATAGTTGATTTAAACCTTGGGATGGAAGACGGTCTAGAATTAATAAAAGATTTATTAGCATATTGTCCTAGAACAATAATTCTTGTACTTTCAATGCACGATGAACGTTTTTACGCAGAACGAGCATTAAAAGCTGGTGCAAAAGGCTATATTATGAAAGCTGAAGCTGAAACTCAAGTAATTAACGCAATTCAAACTGTAATGAATGGTGAAATATATTTAAGTGACAAAGAAAAAGAAAGATTAGATTCAGTAAAGAAAGAAAAAGCCAATCCTATTATCAATAAAGATTCTTATGATTCAGTTTCCGTTCTATCTGACAGGCAACTCCAGATTTTTACATTAATTGGAAAAGGTCTTGGTACTGTTGAAATTGCAAACAAATTAAATTTAAGCATAAAAACAATTGATACCCATAAAGAAAACATAAAATCAAAACTACATTGTTCATCCTCTGCAGAATTAAGGCAAATGGCTATTGAATGGACAATGCATTAAGGTTTTAGCTTCTTCCGTACATTTTACTATAAAATGAAAGCATTTCGGCGTTAGATTTTTTCAAATCATTTTTGCCCATTCGCCAAGACCAATTTGAATTTGCTGTTGAAGGTATATTCATTCTACTTTCATTGCCAAGACAAAGAACATCCTGCATCGGGATAATTACATATTTCGCGGTTGAAGAAAAAGCGATTTGAATTAATTTTTTTCCTAGTTTTTTATTTTTTACACTTTTTTTTGCTTCTGCTAAAGAAATTCGTTTTCCTTCAACATAGCTCGCTATTAATTCCAATTGTTCATCACTAGTATTACTTAGCCAACCTTGCAAAGTTTCATTATCATGAGTACCTGTATAAACAACGCAATCTGAATTTTCATATTGATGTGGTAAGAAACAATTGACCATTCCATTTGATTTTGCTTCTTCAGGACTAAAGGCAAATTGCAGTACTTTCATCCCCGGAAATCCAGCATCTTCTCGTAACTTTCTTACTGATTCCGTAATCAGTCCCAAATCTTCTGCTATAATCGGCAAATCTCCAAGACTACTTTTTATTGTATTAAATAAATCAATTCCAGGTCCACTAACCCATTTTCCATTCATTGCTGTTTTTTCAGATGAAAGAACAGACCAATAAGCTTCAAAACCCCTAAAATGATCAATTCTCAAGCAATCTGTTAACTCAAATATTCGTTTAATTCGTGAAATCCACCAAGAATAATTATCCTTTTTCATTGAATTCCAGTCATACAAAGGATTTCCCCATAATTGCCCTTCTGCACTAAAATAATCAGGAGGGACACCAGAAACACAATAAGGTCGTCCATTTTCATCTAATTGAAAAAGTTTTTGATTTGACCATACATCACTACTATCCGATGCAACAAAAATTGGTATGTCACCTATTAATTGTATTCCTTTTTCGTTTGCATATTTTTTTAATCGTTTCCATTGATAGTCAAAAAAGAATTGAATTATCTTTACAACCTCAATAGATTCTTCGTGACTTTTTTTCCATTCAGTCAATGCATCTTCGTTATGTGATGCTAATTCCTTTGGCCAATATAAATTCCAAACAGATGAATTAACTTTTTCATTTTTTGCTTTTTCATCATAGAATAATTTTATACTCATAAATAAAGCATATTCATTAATCCAATTGATATTATCATCACAAAAAGAATTATAATCAGACTTATCTTCCAAAGAAGCATTTTTCATGAAATATAAAGCACATTTAGTTAAAACTGGGGTTTTCCACCAAACAACAGCACTAAAGTCAACATTTCCATCTTTTTTAATATAGTCTGGAGAAACAATATCTTTTTTTGAAGCCCAACCTTTTTCTACAAGATTGTCCAAATCAACAAACAAAGGATTTCCTGCAAATGTTGAAAAAGACGCATATGGTGAATCCCCGTATCCTGTAGGTCCAATCGGAAGAATTTGCCATAACTTTTGTGAAGATTCATGTAACCAATCTACAAATTTGTATGCATTTTTTCCAATAGTGCCAATTCCAAAACTATCTGGTAAAGAACTAATATGTAACAAAACTCCGCTTTTACGTTCAAAATTCATTTCTCTACTCCATTAATTAACAATTTTTCCACAGGAATAATATTATGTTTCTTTGCATATTCCCTTGCATCTTTTGCCCATGAAATAACACAATCAGGACTGTGAGCATCAGAACTACATACAACATCAATATTTTTTGTAGAAACAAGATCCCAGAATTCATCATATGGATAAGGATGTCGCAAACCATTTTTTGTTTGATTCATATTTCTGTTCAATCCATTTCCATTAATTTCTACAGGAAGATTACAATCTATTGCTGCATCCAAAATTGCTCCAAGCATAGCTTTTGAATCTGCATCCCACTCTTTGTAGGCTCCCATAAATAAATCCGGATGAGCAATAAATTTATACAATCCACTTTTTATTCCATCGATAGTTTGCTCAACATATTTATGAAAAAGTTGAACAGAATCAACATTCAAAATATAAATGTATTCGCCAAAATCATATACCCAATGAGGTCCAAAAATCAAATAATCAGCATTCATTCGTCCCAACAATTCATCTTTATACCAAGTATATGACGATTTATCCCATTCACATTCAAAACCAGCATAAACTGGAAAATCAACTTTTTTACTGCATTCTCTCACTTGTGATATGTAAGAAATTGCTTCTTCTTCTGTCATTCGTATATCAGGCCAATAAAGATTTGACTTTCGTGAATAAGGACAATGGTCAGACATTCCAAGTTCTAAACAGCCTTCTTCTTTCGCTTTCATAATGTAGTCTTCAACAGTAC
>JAAZCS010000224.1 GCA_012513125.1 Treponema sp.
CTATTTAGGTTTAATGTATAAAAAAATTAATAAAACATAAAATTTAGTATAAAAACTTTACTTTATGTTTTTTTTTTGATATAATTTCCCATGAGTATTAATTTACTCCTTGCTTGAAGAAAGCCAAAGACCATAAGGAGGTGTAAAAATGAGAGAATATGAAATCATGTTTATCGTTAGACCAACACTAGGAGAAGATGAAGTAAAAAAAGTTGTTAAAGAATTTTCTGAAACATTAACTAGCAATGGTGCTAAAATAACTGACACAAAAGAAATGGGTCAAAGAGAATTGGCCTATGAAATAAAAGATTTCAAAAGTGGATATTACTTTGTAATTAACTGTGAAGCTGAGAACGATAAAGCAATCAAAGAATTTGATCGTTTAGCTTTAATAAATAACGATGTAGTTCGTCATTTAATAACAAAAATAGAAAAATAAGAAATGAGGTAAACAAATGAATCGCGTAATGTTAATAGGAAGATTAACAACAAAACCAGAATTGAGATACACAAACTCAAATTTACCTTTTGCACGTTTTACTGTAGCGGTAAATAGAACTTTTAATAATGCACAAGGACAAAGGGAAGCAGACTTTTTAAATGTAATAGTTTGGAGAAAGCAAGCAGAAAATGTATGCAACTTTTTAAATAAAGGAAGTTTAGTTTCTGTTGAAGGTAGACTTCAAACTGGAAGCTATGATGATAAAGATGGAAACAAGAGATACACAACTGATGTAGTTGCATATTCAGTTCAATTTTTAGAAAGTAAAGGTCAAACTAAATCATCGCAAGAACCAACACCATATGACTATCAGGAACCATCGAATGATGTAAGCGTTGAAAATGATCCTTTTGCTGATTTTGGAGATAGCGTTTCAATTGATGAAAACTTCTTAGATTAAAAGGAGGAAAGAAAATGGCAGAGTTTTATAGAAAAAAGAAAAAAATATGTCAAATGTGTGCAGGTAAATCTGTAGATTATAAAGATGTTGATATAGTAAAAAAATACGTTAGTAATGATAAAGGTAAAATATTACCTAGAAGAATGACTGGCGCATGTGCAAAACATCAAAGACATATTGCTTGTGAAGTAAAAAAAGCACGTTTTATGGCTTTAATACCATTTGTAAAATAGTAGAAATTCTACTATTTTTTTTGCTTCAAATTTTCTATTTCTACACTCATTGCGTCAATTATTTTTTTTAACATATTAATTTGTTCATCATATTCATCCTCATTATTTAAATTGTTGTCATTTATAATATGATTATTAGAAGAATTAGATTTACCGGTTCTATTATTTATTACTTGCTGTTGAGCGGAATTAGTACATAAAACTTGACCTATAAGCATAAACCAGTTACCCAATGAATTTTGTTCAGCAGGAGTTGAATCATCTAGTAGGATATATCCTATTATAAAAGCACTTAAAGTATAAGGCTTTGCTTGAATATTGGGAATTATGCTCATAAATCACCTCTTATATAAGTTTATGATAAAAAAAATTAAAAAAGTTCTCAAATACCCTTGATTTTCATAGAATAATTGTGTATAATTTTGAATGTGTGGCATGCAAGGATGTGTGAGGTTGCTGATACGCTAGGTTAAGTTGCAAAATCAAATCTATGCAATTCAGGTTTTTACACGGAGCAAGTCTATACTGGATATAGGCGAGAGGAGGATACAATATGTCTAAAACTACAGTTCGTATCAAATTGAAAGCATTTGAACATAAATCATTAGATAATGCTTGCGCGAAAATAATTGAAACTGTTAAAAGAACTGGTGGAGAAGTATGTGGACCAATTCCACTTCCAACAGAAGTTGAAAAAATAACTATTCTTAGAGCAGTTCACAAATACAAAGATTCACGTGAACAATTCGAAAAAAGAACACACAAAAGACTAATTGATATCACAAACCCAACAAAGGAAACTATTGGGGCATTAACTCATTTAGATATCCCAAGTGGCGTTGATATTAAAATTAAATTATAGGAGGAAAGAAAATGAAAAAAGGAATCTTAGGTCGTAAAATTGGAATGACTCAAGTATTTACTAAATCTGGAAAATTGATTCCTGTAACTGTTGTTTCAGTTGAACCAAATGTTGTAACACAAATTAAAACAATTGAAAATGATGGTTATGAAGCTATTCAATTAGGATTTGATACAAAGAGAGAAAAGTTAGCGACTAAAGCTTCTATTGGTCATACCAATAAAGCTAAAACTACACCTAAGCGCTTCTTTAGAGAAATTAGAGGTGTAGAGGTTAACAATTATTCATTAGGACAAGAAATATCAGTAGATATATTTGAACCTGGTGAAGTAGTTGATGTTACAGGTACTACAAAAGGTCATGGATTTGAAGGTGTTATAAAAAGACATCACCAAAGTAGAGGACCTATGGGACATGGTTCACATTATCACAGAAGACCTGGATCAATGGGTACTATGAGACCAATGCGTGTTTTTAAAGCAAAAAAATTACCAGGACATATGGGAGTTTTAACAGTTACAATTCAAAATTTGGAAATTGTTTCTGTTGATAAAGAAAATAATGTAATTTTAGTTAAAGGAAATATACCAGGACCTAAAAACTCTTTAGTTATAATCAAGAACTCTATAAAAACTCCTGATAAAATCAATGAAACAGAAGAATTAATTTCTTATGAAGTAAAAGATGTAGAAGAAACACCAATTGAAACTGAAGTAGTAAGCGAAGAAGTTACAGAAAGTAACGAAACTGCTGAAACTGAAGAAGAATAGGAGGAATATAGATGTCAAAATTATCTGTATTAAATACTAAGGGTGAAAAGGTTAACGATATTACATTATCAAAAGATATATTTGGAGTAGAACCTAATGA
>JAAZCS010000225.1 GCA_012513125.1 Treponema sp.
AATCCATATGACTTGTTTGCTTTCTTGAAAGATGAACTTCATTTTGCATTTTATGTTCACCATTTTTCACTATCATTTTTCGCTCCATCTTCCAAACAGGTGTGTCGGGATGAGAATCACCTTTTTCTACGTACTTTAACCATTCTTCTGGTTCAGGAACTTCAAAATGCATTTTTTCTTTTGTAACTGGATGAACAAAATCCAAAGTTCTTGCGTGAAGTGCAAGACGATGAAATGGATCTGTTGACGCTCGATAATTTTCATCTCCTGCCAATGGATAATTTTTTGAAGCAAGATGTGCTCTAATCTGATTTTTTCTGCCTGTATCTAGTGAAAGTTCAAAAAGAGAGTGAGTTCTTCCACGAAAGAGAATTTTATAATGAGTTCTAGCCGAAATCAATTTATTCTCTCTTGCATTATTTGCCGAATCTGAAGTATTTCTGACAGTTTTTGGAACATATCCAACATGATGTGCATTCTGTGTAAGTGGGTCATCAATCATTCCGCTTTCAGGAAGAGCACCTTCTTTGTAATGTGGATTTTCTGCAACAGCATGATACAATCTTTCTGTGACCATTGTATGCCATGTATTCATTATTTTTTGCTGAATAGGCTCGTTCAATGCAAACATCATAACTCCGCTAGTATCCCGATCTAGACGATGAACTACGAAAGGTTTATGAGAAGATGTCCAAGTTCCATTTTTCCTCATTAATTCTTCTAAAACACATAAAGCTGTTCTAGCTCTGCTTCCAGGATACGGAACAGATAAAAGACCATCCGGTTTATAAATTACTGCAATATCTTTATCTTCAAAAAGAATCTCTATTTTTTCACGACCATAATCTGCTTTGTGTTCTCTTTTATATTGAGTACTAGCTTTTACATGGTGAAAAGTTTCTTGAGTTCTTTGATTCTTTTCCTTTTTAAAATTATCAGTTTTCTCATTAAATGATGAACTTTTTTCTATACACATATATTTTCCTTATAAACTCTTTTTATAAATCAATTTCTGAATATAGCATTAACAAAGATTTTTTTAAACAAATACTTTTAGAGATTCTTTTATATCATCGATAGATATCAATTCTTTATTTTTTTGTGAACAAATCATTGAAGCTTTATTAATTACAGATTCAATTTGAGCACAACTGAACGAGTCAAACATTTTAGCCAAAGTTTCAGGAGTAAGATCAGATTCAACATTTTTTCCAATCATATATTTTTTTACAAGCAAAATTCTATCTTTATAGTCTGGATAAGGAACAATATAGTTTGCATCAAACCGTCCAGGTCTAATCAGTGCTTCATCTAATGCTTTACGACTATTTGTTGCCGCCACAACAAGAACTCCATCGTTTACAGTAAATCCGTCAAGCTCATTTAGCAACGCTGTTACAATTCTCGTGTTCTCTGTTTCAATTGCAGAACCATTATAATTTCGTTTTGTTCCAATTCCATCAAACTCATCTATAAAAACAATACAAGGTGCATTTCGTCTAGCTTTCTTAAACAGCATCTTCACTTTTAATGGGCCAATTGACATAAACATACTTTCAAAATCAGTCGCCTTTGTTGGAATAAAATTAATTTTTGCTTCATTTGCCAATGCTCTAGCAAACATTGTCTTTCCGTTTCCAGGTGCCCCTTCCATTAAAATTCCCTTTGGAACACGGATTCCTTTTTTTTGATAATAAGACGGATTTTTCATCATTTGTGCAATTTGTAACATTGAATTCTTTAAATCATCCATTCCAACAATATCATCGAATTTCGTATTTGTTTTTCTAACAATTTTAAACGTATTTGGACTAATAAATTTCTTTATAACAAAAATTATTATTACAACAAAAAAAGCATAAAAAACAATATCAAAAATCATGCTTAATACATCAGAAAAATTCGATTTATTTTCAATTTTCGCCCCAGATAGGAGAATACGTTCAATCAAGTCTGGATTATTTGGATTTTGTGTTGAAAATGACTTTTTATCTACAGTATTTAATTCAAACATTATATCTTTATCAGAGATTTTTACGTTTGATATCTTTTTATCATTCAGATTTTCAAGAAAGTTTGAATAAGAGACTACTTCCGGTTTTACAGAAAAATAATCATAACAAAGATATCCAGCCACAATCAACAAACTGGCAATCAATAATATTTTTAGTGTGTTCTGCTTCTTCATGCTTTAAAACTAACAAAACTTCAGCAGTGAATCAATGTTTTTCAAAACTATATTTTATTGTTTTTTCATATTTAAATGTTATGATGAAATTATGTTGAAATCAGAGAAAAAAACTGACCCTTTAGTTCATGAATACGGCTTATTCAGCAATATTGTATATATAATCAAAAAGATTTTGAAATATAAAAAATCACTTCTTGTATTGATTCTTATTGCGTCAATTTCTTCTAGTGCAATGAAATACATTTGGACATTCATTGGAAAATACATAATTGATCTTATTCAAAGAAGCATTGAAACAAATACAAACGGCTTAAATCCTCTTCTAAAATTAATCACGCTCACATCATTAGTAGAACTCCTCGCAATTGCAGTAAACAGTCAGGTTTCAAACAAGCAATGGTACAGATGTATTTACGTCAGAATGATGATTATTAAGGAAAGAATTGCGAAGGCATTAACACTGAACTATCAGCAACTTGAAAGTTCCGACACGCTTGATTTAATGCAAAAAGCGATGAATGCAACTAATAACGAAAGTGACGGTGTTGAAGGGATGATTCACTCCATATCAGACGAATTGATTTCGCTTACAAGCGTTTTAGTTGGAATTGGAATCATCATTACACTAAACCCTCTTCTGATACTTGTAATTTTTGTATTAATTACCATCCAGTTTCTCTTTATGAATTACATTCAAAAAAAAGATAAAATTGAAACTTGGGATAAATTAGCCCCTTTCTGGCGAAAAATCTATTATGTTGAACAAAAAACACAGGATTTCTCATATGGAAAAGATATTAGACTTTACAACATGAATAGCTGGCTTAAAAATAAACAACAGGATTTATATAAAACTAAGCATGAACACATAGTTAAATCAAAAAACTACTGGATTGCAAATAGCACTTTTGCATTATTTATAAACCTTATCCGTTCTGCAATAATTTATTCATGGTTAATTTATTCAGTAATTGAAAAAGGAATGTCCATAGGAAATGTTCTTTTATATATTGGTTCTATTGAAACATTTTCATCAAGTTTGCTAGATTTTTTCTGGAAGATTTCTCAATTCAAAAAACAGTCATTGCAAGTTGATGATTTCCGTTCTTTTATGGATTTAGAAAATCTTGAAAATAAAGATGCAATACCGCTACCAAAATTTGATAAATGGACTTTTACTTTTGAAAATGTTTCGTTCAAATATCCAAACCAAGAAAACTATTCGTTGAAAAACATAAATCTCACAATTCCATCAGGAGAAAAACTCGCAATTGTCGGACTAAATGGAGCTGGAAAGACAACATTCGTAAAACTTTTACTTCGATTGTATGATGTTACTGAAGGAAGAATTTTATTAAACGGCGTAGATGTCAAAGAATATAAAAAAGATGATTATTTCAAGATATTCTCACCGATATTTCAGGATGTTCAGATTTTTGCATTCCCATTATGCGAGAACGTATCTATGTCTGAACCAGAAAAAACTGATTCAAAACTTGCCGAAGACTATTTACGAAGTGCAGGACTTGGTGAAAAAATTGATTCACTACCAAAAGGTGTACATACAGAACTTCTAAAAGTAATAGAAGAAGATGGAATAGATTTATCAGGAGGTGAAAAACAAAAACTTGCACTAGCACGCGCCCTTTACAAAAATGCTCCAATTGTAGTTCTTGACGAGCCAACTGCCGCCCTTGATGCATTGGCAGAATATCATTTATATCAGAATTTCAACAAAATGATAGGAGAAAAATCGGCAGTATACATTTCACATAGACTGTCTTCAACAAGATTTTGCGATAAAGTTGCAATGTTCATGAACGGAAATCTTGTTGAATATGGCACACATGAAAGTTTACTTCAAAAAAATGGTGAATATGCACACATGTTCGAAGTTCAGGCTCAATATTATAAAGACGGAAAAAATGCACTTGGAGAAGAAATTACTGACAGCACAACTGCAGAAAACATTTCCAAACTAGACCAGATTATTTCAGAAGGTGATAAAAATGAACAATAAGAAACAAACATCTTCAATTCATGTCGTACTTAAAACACTTCAATATATTTTTCCAGCTGCTTGGAAATTTAGAAAAAGCTATTTCTTTCTTTTTTCTTTTCAGACATTTATTGTTGCTCTACAACCTTTTGTTGATATTTTTTTTATTCCATTAATTATTACAGAACTAACAAAAGGTTCATCTGCTAATTTCAAATATACACTTACTCTGGCAAGTATAATGATTCTTGGCAATCTGATACTGAATTATTTAGCAAGCGTATTAGACATCTCTCTTCAAAAATATGATGATACATTCCAAAACTGGGCATCTCTCACTTGTTCTGAAAAATGTATGGACATGGATTTTTATTTAACTGAAGACAAGAATGCTCTTGATCAGATAGAAAAGGCAAGACAAGGAATGCAATGGTATTCGGGTGGAGTTCATGGAATCACAAAAACATTCTTTTCAATTATTTCAAACTTTATAAAACTCATTGGTGTTATTTTTGTTATTGCAAGTAAAGCACCACTTTTACTTATCGTTACAATTATTATAATTCTTCTTTCAGCTGGAATTCAGCAATATCTTAATAAAATTGAATTTGCGTCATATAAAAATATGTCTTCTGTGAACAGAATTTTTTGGTATTTTCTTTTTAATATTTCAGACTTCCAATATGCAAAAGACATTCGGCTTTATGGTTCCACTGGAATGATGGTAAATAAAACTCTTCAAGCCATCAATAAAATGTTAGATATTTGGAGAACTCTTGCCAGAAAACAGAATTTACCTTATCACTTGCTTGGCATTATCAGTGTAATAAGAGATTTTCTAACATATTTCTATTTAGGTTTTTTAACGCTAACAAAAGTTATCAGTATTGGTGTATTTCAACAACTTTTAACTTCTGCTTCTGTTGTTCATTTCTCTTTGCAAGGCATTATCAAAGGAGTACAAGAGATTGTACAAAAAAGTAGCTATGCATATGAATTTGTTAAATTTATGGAATATCCAAGTGCAATGGTCAAAGGAACAATGAAACCAGAATCAAAAATCAATTCAATTGAATTCAAGCATGTTTCTTTTAGTTATCCTGGTTCTGAAAAAAAAGTTTTAAAAGATATTTCGCTAAAAATCACAGAAGGAGAACATCTTTCAATTGTAGG
>JAAZCS010000226.1 GCA_012513125.1 Treponema sp.
CATACAACTTGGGAAGCTTCTGGACATGTTGGACATTTTAGCGATCCAATGATTGATTGTACTGAATGCAAAGCCCGTTTTCGTGCCGATCAATTGATTGAAGAATTTTGTGCATCTCATAATGTTTCTACTGATAAGCCTGTTGATACAATGAGTCATGAAGAAATGAAAGTTTTCATTGA
The DNA here is from genome assembly GCA_012513125.1 of Treponema sp. GTDB lineage: Bacteria > Spirochaetota > Spirochaetia > Treponematales > Treponemataceae > Treponema_D. The sequence continues at coordinate 183 of JAAZCS010000226.1, forward strand.
AGAAAAGAATATTAATTGTCCGACTTGTGGAAAACATAATTATACAGATGTCCGTGAATTTAATTTAATGTTCAAAACTCATTTGGGACCAGTTGCTACAGATGCTTCTTTGGTTTATTTAAGACCAGAAACTTGCCAGAGTATTTTCGTTGATTTCAAAAATATAGTTCAATCTAGCAGACAAAAAGTTCCTTTTGGGGTTGCTCAAGTTGGAAAATCTTTCAGAAATGAAATTATATTTAAAAACTTCATCTTTAGAACTTGTGAATTTGAACAGATGGAAATGGAATATTTCTGTAAACCAGGAACTGAAGATGAAACATTTGAAAGATGGCGACAAGACAGATGGAATTTCTATTTGAAATATGGAATTTCTGAGAAAAATTTGAAATGGCATCATCATGATAAATTGGCACATTATGCAAAAGATGCTTATGATGTTACATATAATTTCCCAATTGGTTTTGAGGAAATTGAGGGAGTTCATAGCCGTACAGATTTCGATTTGACTCAGCATATGAAATTTTCAAAAAAGGATATGACTTATATAGATCAAGATGATGGAAATAAGAAATATATTCCTTATGTAATTGAAACTTCTGCCGGATTGAACAGAAATTTCTTAATGTTCTTATGCGAAGCCTACGAAGAGCAAAATGTTGCAAAAGAGGGCGAGCCTGAAGATTTCAGAACTGTTCTTCATTTGGATCCTCGTTTGGCACCAATAACAGTTGCGGTTTTGCCACTTATGAAGAAAGATGGACTTGCTGAACTTGCAAAAGAAATTCAACATGAATTGAAAGAAGATTTCGTTACTGATTATGATGTTTCGGGAACAATTGGAAAAAGATATCGCCGTCAAGATGAAATAGGAACTCCATTCTGCGTTACAATTGACCATGATACTTTATCTGATGGAACAGTAACTGTTCGTTTTAGAGATTCAATGGAACAAATTCGCGTAAACAGAAAAGATTTGATTTCTGAATTGCAAAAATTAATCAAAAGTTATAAACCAGTAGAAAAGAAAAATTAGAAACTAGTGGAGTGTGTTTTTAATATTCACACTCCATTAATTTTATTTCTATAAAGCGTGTAAATGATAAGGATATAAATTTTGGAATATGTGCGTTTAGGAAAATCAGGATTAATGGTAAGTAGAGTTGCTTTTGGTTCAATGAGATTGGTTAATGTATCAAAAGAAGATGATTCAGCTATTTTGATACGAAAAGCCTATGATTCTGGTATAAATTTCTTTGATACAACAAGAAGAATTCAAGATAGTGAAAAAATCTTGGGTGACGCAATTTACGATATCAAAAAAAATGTAATTCTTGCAACTACCACAACCGCTTTTACAGGAAATGATATACGAAATGAATTAGAATCAAGCTTGATGTCCTTGCATTGCGACAGCATTGATTTGTATCAATATGAAACAGATGTTTTTTTACCTTTCCCTGGATTTAGAGATAAAATTTATGACACGCTTGTTGCCTTAAAAAATGAAAATAAAATAAAACACATAGGAATAGTTACTACAAATATTGATACTGCAAAAAAAGCTGTTTTATCAGGGTTGTATGAAACAATTCAATTTCCATTTTCAATTGTAAGTTCAGAAGCCGTTATCGAATTAGTAAAAATGTGTGACGAAAATGATGTTGGCTTTATTGCGATGCAACCTCTATGTGGTGGCGTCGTTCAAAATATTCCGCTTGCTTTTGGTTTTCTTCATCAATATGAAAATGTAATTCCTTTGTGGGGAGTTCAAAATAAAAACGAGTTGGAACAGATTTTGTATTTTAATGAACATCCGCCAGTTGTTGATGAGAAATTTTTGCAGGATGTTGAAAAAGAAAGAATGTTCTTTAATTAGTCAAATGCACTAATGTCAACATTTTCAATTGTTGAGTTAGACTCAGTTGCTGGTTTTTCTGTTGTTTCAGGTTTTGGGTTTGTGGATGTTTCGTTCTTTTTATGTTCTTCTAAAGCTTGTTTTCTTGCTTCTTCAATACTTTTGTATTTTTCTTCTTGAAGAGAAATCATATCTATTCTTTCAGAATTAGATAAAACTCTTACTATGCTAAGCTCGTTGTCGTTTGTTTGTATTGTAATTGGCGACCCATCTTTTTCTTTTTCCATTAACAGTTGAACAACTGGAAGTTTTGGATTTTCCGGATTATTATCAGTAACAATTGCAATTTTTCTATTCTTCAAATAAACGTATGTTCCAATTGGATAAAGTGATACAGAATAAAGCAATGCCTTTACGATAACATCGTCATATTGGCGATTTTGATTTTGAAGAATTTCTACAATAGCCTCAAATGAAGAACGTTCTTTTTTATAATTTCTTTCAGAAGTAATTGCTTCGTATGAACATGCAACAGAAATAATTTTTGCATATGTTGATATTTTATCGCTTGTAAGTTTTCTAGGATAACCAGTTCCGTTTTCTTTTTCATGATGTTCAAGAATTGCCAGTTGAATTGTAAGTGGGAATCCAAGCTCTTTTGCAATGCTGTAAACAAAAACTGAGTGTTTTTTTATCTGTATTCGTTCACCTGATGTTAGTGGTTTTGTCTTCATGTATAGTTGAGGTGGCAATCTGAGCATTCCAATTTCGTGAATTATGCACGCTTCTCCAAGTTCTATCATTTTTGAAAGTGTCATATGAAGCTGAAGCCCAACAGAAAGTGCTAATACAGTTGTTCTCATACAGTGAATTACAATGTAGTTGTGTTTTGTTTCACCTGAGCTTGAATTAATCCTTAAAATGAATCTTCTATTTTCCTTAATAAAAATACACAATTCTTTTACTGTATCTGATAGTTCTTCTTGATTTATTGCTTTATGAGTTGCGTAGTGGGTAAAGACATAATCTATGAAATTTATATATTCGTCATAAACTTTTTGGACACCGTTCATTCTGTTTGCGTCACTGTTTACAATGTCCTTGTTGTTTTTTTGAGATTCTATGATAGCATTTTTTAGTGATTCGCCGATTTTTTCTGTTTGCTCTGGCTGTTCATCAGTTTTTTTATCAATACCGATATCGCCACCTAAACTTAGGTCTCCATTTGAATTAAACGTGTGGAATTCCCATTCAGTTAAAGCATTTAATAGTTCTTTAGAGATTGAAACAGATCTTGGAATCAATAATACATTATTATCAATTAATATATCTTCTGTGAACGTTAATCCTTCTTTTAATGATTCCAATTGAATATTATTCATATTAAAGCTTTTCCTATTACATCTAGATTTTCGGTATATTGTATTTATTACTTAAATTCTACTTTTTATCAGTGTTGAGTAAATTAAGTAAATCTGAACGTTTCCACCTTGCTGCTATTGTGTATGGAGTATCTCCAGAAACATTTTTGGTATTGATATTCAAACCGTATGAAATCAATGTCTTCAAAATATCTACAGATGAATTTTTTGCTGCATAATGAAGAATTGTATTTCCTTGAACATCAGATAGAGAACCTGCATATTTAACAATGCTTTCAATCATTTTCATATTTTTCTTTTCTAATGCGATTGTTACACCGTTGTTTCCTTTTTTATCAATCATTTGGAAAGGATTTGCACCATTTTCAAGAAGAATTGTGGCCATCGTTAAATTGTCTTTTTCAATTGCATAATTTAGAGGTGTATACCCGGATGAATTTCGTGTATCAAGTGGAAAACCTTCTTTGATTATTTCTTGAAGTAATTCAGTTGATGCATTTTTTGTTACTATGATGTGGATTGGTGTGTTTCCATCGCTATCAGTTATATTCAATGAATTACTTAGAACTTCTTTGATAATTGAAAAATCTTTGTTTATAACAATTGAGAAAGGAGTGTTTCCTTGTTTGTCTCTTGCAAGTGCATTTGCTCCTGAATCTCTGATTAATTTTATAAGTTCAATATTTCCTTGATAAGCTGCTTCATGGAAAGCGTTGCTTCCGTTGATGTCTTGAATATTTGGATTTCCACCATATGAAAGTAATAGTTTTACAATGTCAACATTTTGTCCTTTTATAGCATCCATTAAAATAGTAACGCCATTCGTGTCACAAGAGTTGATATCTGCACCTTGTTTGATTAAATATTCAGCAACATTGCTTTTTCCTGCCAAAGAAGCTTCTGCCAATGGTGATTTTCCTGCACTATTCTGTGCGTTGATGTTGATTCCTTGTTCAATGAGCGTTTGAATTGATGAAAGGGCATCCCATCGAACTGCCATGTGAAGTAAAGTGCTTCCAAGATTATCTCTTGTATTTACAGAAGCACCTCCATCTATTATCAATTTAATAATATCTGGATTGTTTGTCTTTACTGCATTGAATAATGGAATTTCACCATTTGCATTTTTTGCGTTTACATTTGCACCTTTTGATAAAAGTGAAATAATTGCGTCTTTGTATTGCCATTCTGTTGCGTAATGTAGAGGTGTGTTTCCACTTCCATCCGTGGCGTTAATCGTATTTGATGTTATAAGCCAATCTTGAATAGTTCCACCATGTTTTAAGGCTAATCTAAGAGGTGAATTGTTGTTTATATTTGTAGAAAAAATATCAGAATTTTTTGAAAGAAGAATTTCTCCAACTTTTTGTCGATTTTTCAAAATTGTTATGAATAAAGCTGAATTTCCATCTCTGTTTCGGGTGTTTACATCGTCCATAAAGCTAACAATATATTGAATCTTTGAAAGATTTGAATTGTTTAACAATGCAATGTGTAAAGGTGTATTTCCCTCTGAATCTTGCAAGTCAATATTTGATTTATTAAGAATAGCTTCAAGAAGTTCGTTGCTACTGTTTAATGCGAGAATTAATGGTGAATTGCCATTTGTGTCTTTTGTGTGAATATTTGCTTTATTTGCAGTAAGAAGTTTTGCTATCAAAATGTCATTTTTTTGAACAGCAATTTCAAGAGGTGTAACTCCTTCTTTGTTTCTTGCGTCAATATCAACTTTATTTTTAAGTAGCAATTCGATGCTTGCAGAGTCGATATTCATCATTGCTGCAGTGTGAAGAATTGTGTCTCCATACATATCTTTTTGTGTGATGTCAGCTTTATATGAAAGCAAAAGAGAATATGTTTCAAAAATCTTATCATTTGGAATAATAATCATTATTGGAGTTTTTCCAAGATTATCCTTTGCGTTTACGTTTGCACCAGCACTTAACAAAAGCTTTGTGTTTTCTATATTTCCATAACGAACTGATTCATGAAGGGGAGTTGAACCTGAACTATCTTGGGATGAAGTATTTGCTCCGTTTTCAAGTAAATATTTTGTTATAGCAGTATGGCCAAAGATTGAACTTATATGAAGAGGTGTTTGATTGTCGTCGAAGCGCGTATTCAGATTTCTTGATGCTAAAGCAGTTTGGAAATATGCAAAATCAGTTTCAACTTCATCTGCTCCGCCCATGATAAGTTCTGCTGCAATGTGAATAGAAATATCATTGTTTATATCATCAAAAGCATAATCTAAAGGAGTTTTTCCATTGTCATCTTTTACTGAAATAGGAAGTTTTTTTTGGACACAATATTCTATTCCACGTAAATTTTTTGTTTGAACAAAATAGTGTACTATACTTTTTCCTTCTGTATCACGTATTTCACCAGATTTAGTATTGATAAAAATATCATAATAAGAATCATTTTCGAGTAATCCCAAATCTAATGCAGTAATTCCATCTTTGTTGCGTGCAAAAATATTGCTGCCTAAAGTGTAAAGTGTTCGTGCAGCATCAACGCAACCATTGTTAATTGCAACATGAAGAGGAGTTTCACTTTGGAAGTTTTTTAATTCTGTATCAGCACCTTTAAAAATAAAATATGAAATCAAATCGGTATCATTCATTTGTGCTGCCAAGTGGAGAACTGTATTTCCGTCCTCATCTGGTGAGTTGATATCATTTGGTGTTAAAAAAAGACCTTTTGCCTGTTCAATTTGTCCTTCTCTAATTAAATCTTGAGGAGTTGTTGGCTTTTTAATGTTGTTTGTTTGGCATCCAAAAAATACAGTTAAAATCAATGATATTAAAAAGAATATTTTTTTGTTCATATTTCCCCTGAAAAGCATCATTCTATAACATGTTTATTATAATTCACTTTGATTACGTAAATTATCATGCTATAAAGCTATTTGAATCTAAAACGGCTATTAATTTCAGACTTTTATAGTTATTTATCGGGAAAATTGTATTTTGATTTTAGTGTTAATTGGAAAAAACTGTATTTATTTTGTGCAATTATTGCAAGTTCCCCAAATGTAGGTTTGAACTGACGATGTTACAAAACCTTTTGGTAGCATAGAATTATATTTTGAATGGTCTTCAGTTTCTTTATAAAAAACGTCAAATATTGAATTACAGTTTAAACATTTAAAGTGAATATGGTTTTTCATTTCACAATCAAATCTTAGTTTATCATCTTCAATTTTTATAAATTGAACTAGCTCTTTTTCTTCAAACAGTTTCATTGTGTTATAAACTGTCGTTTTTGAAAGGGTAGGAAAACGTGGATGTAATGATAAATAAATTGTTTCAATATCAGGATGATTTTTGTTTTCAAAAATATATGCATAAATTGCCAATCTTTGAATTGAAAGCTTTACGCCAGCATCAGTTAATCTTTTTTGGTAATCTAATTCCATAAATAACAACCTTACAAATTTGTAATTATTATAATAATGTAGCAATTCAAAAAAGTCAAAAGCAAAAAACAAAAACTATACAATTGACTAAAATCATGTTATATTTAAGAAATTTTTATATACAAGGACGATTCTTATGAATTCAAAAATTTATGGACCGAGTGATAGGCCACCGCTTATTAAATGGATACCTTTAAGTTTTCAGCACGTTTTTGCAATGTTTGGTGCTACTGTATTAGTTCCATTATTGACAGGATTAAGTACATCAACAGCTCTTTTTACAGCCGGAACGGGTACTTTGCTTTATATCTTGATTACTGGTGCAAAAGTTCCAGCTTTTTTAGGTTCTTCATTTGCATTTATTCCAGCTCTTATTGCAATTGGGCAAACTTATGGAGTTCCATATGCAATGGGTGGAGCAATATTTGCCGGCATTTTCTATTGTGTTATTGCACTAATCATTAAGTTTACAGGTAAAAATTGGATAGACAAAGCTCTTCCTCCTGTTGTTATTGGTTCTGTAATCATAGTTATTGGTTTAGGTTTGGCACCAACAGCCATAAATGAAGCTTTCTATTTGAACAATCAATATTCATTAGTTTGTGCAAGTATTGCCGCTGTAACATTGGCAATAGCTGTTTTTTCTACAATATTTTTGAAAGGTTTTTTTAATACACTTTCGATTCTAATTGGTTTGATTGGCGGTTATTTATTCACATTAATTATGGGTAAATTTTTCCCCGCATATAATCTCATTGATTTTAGTGTTGTAAAAGAAGCTAAATGGTTTGCTTTGCCATTCTTGCAAACTGATGCAGCTGGACATTATTTTTGGATGAGTCCAAAATTTGCTCTTGTTCCAATATTGACATTTGTAATTGTTTCAATTTCAACTGTTTGTGAACATCTTGGTGATACATTGAATATTTCAAAAGTTGTAGGAAAAGATTTTTATAAAGAACCAGGACTTCATCGTACATTAATTGGAGATGGACTTGCTACTGTTTGGGCAGCTGTTTGGGGTGGACCTCCAAATACTACTTATGGTGAAAACATCGGTGTTATGGCTATTTCCAAAGTATATTCAGTTTGGGTAATTGGTGGAGCCGCAGTAATCGCTGTTCTTCTTTCATTCTGCCAGAAATTCGGAGCTTTAATTCAAACAATTCCTCAATCGGTTATTGGTGGAATTTGTACTCTTCTTTATGGATTGATTGCTTCAAGTGGATTAAGAACAATTGTTGACGCTGGTGTTGATTATCAAGATAAGAGAAATCTTACAATTTCTTCTGTTATTTTGGTAATTGGTATTGGTGGTGGTTTATTACAATTCAAGATTGGTTCAAACTTTACTTTCAGTTTGGGTGGTGTTGCTTTGGCAACAGTAATCGGTATTGTTCTAAATCTGATTATTCCTAACAAAAAAAATAGCTAAAACTAAATTAGTTTGTTTATAAAAAGGCGGATATTTTATTGATTTTCAATTGATAAAGTATCCGTTTTTTTTGTTTAAATATATTCAATCAGAGATTTAAAGTTTTAGCTCTATTTGGTATAATCCGACTATGTCACGTTCAAAAATTATTGTTTTAGACTTTGGAAGTCAATATGCACATCTTATTGCAAAACGGTTTAGGTTACTTGGATTTTATTCTGAGATAGCTCTTCCTTCTTCTGATATTTCTGTTTTTTCAGATGCAAAAGGAATTGTTTTTTCTGGTGGTCCCAGTTCTGTATATGATGAAAAAGTTCCTGAATTTAATAAAGATATTTTAAATCTTGGTATTCCAATTTTAGGCTTATGCTATGGACACTATATTGTCCAGCTTGGTTATAATGGTGAAGTTGGAAAAGCTGATGTTGGTGAATTTGGTTTTGCTTCGTTAAAAATCAATCCAGAAACAAAATGTCCTCTTTTTAAGGGTGTTGAGAATGTTCAGCAGGTTTGGATGAGTCATCAAGATGCAGTTTTGAAATTAGGTGAAGGATTTGAAGTTGTTGGGTCGACCAAAGATACACAATATGCGGCGACTCAAAATCTTAATAAAAAAAGATTTAGCCTTCAGTTTCATTGTGAAGTAAAAGACACTCCTTGTGGAAACAAAATATTTGAAAATTTTGCAGATTATTGTGGAATGAAAAAAAATTGGGACCAAGATACTGTTCTTCAAGTTATTTTAGAAAATATTAAAACCGAAGCAAAAAATCATAATGTATTGCTATTTTTAAGTGGTGGGGTTGATTCAACTATTACATTTGCACTTTTGAACAAAGCTCTAGGTCAAGAAAGAGTATTGGGTCTTCATATTGATAACGGTTTCATGAGAAAAAATGAAAGTGAAAATGTAAAGAAAGCTTATAATAAGTTTGGATTCACAAATTTTATTGTTGAAGATGCAAGTGAAAGCTTTTTGAAGGCAATAAATAAGTTGACAGATCCTCAGCAAAAAAGAATGGCTGTTGGTGAAAATTTCATTACAGTTAGAAATGATGTTGTTGCAAAGCAGCATTTAGATGAAAACAACTGGCTTTTGGCACAAGGAACTTTATATCCTGATATTATTGAATCTGGTGGAACAAAAAATTCAAATACAATAAAAACACATCATAATAGAGTGCAAGGAATTCAAGAATTAATTGCGAAAGGAATGATAATTGAACCAATAAAGGATCTTTATAAAGATGAAGTACGTTCTATTGGAAAAAAACTTGGTTTAAGTGATGAACTTGTGATGCGACATCCTTTTCCAGGACCAGGGCTTTCTATCAATGTTTTATGTTCCAACGGAATTATGTCTGCAGAAGATAAAAAAGAGTATGAAAATGCAAAGTCGGAATTTGATAATATAAGTGTTGATGAATTTTGTGATGATTGCAAAAAATTCATGCAAAAATCTGTTTTACCAGTGAAATCAGTTGGTGTTCAAGGTGATTTTAGAACATATAGATTTCCAGCTGTATTAAGTTTTGAAAAATTAGAGAACGGCTTTTATAAAGTGCCAAAAAAATGGGAAAAAATAGAAGCAGCTTCTTCAAATATTACAAATAAAGCAACTTTAATTAATAGAACAATAATTCGGCTATGGCAGAATCCTAAAATTGATGATTCTGATTTGAAATTACAAGAAGGTTATTGTTGCAAGCAAAGATTGAATCAGTTACGCGAAGTAGATAATATCATGTTAACAGAACTTCACAATAGTGGATGGTATGAAAAGATATTTCAGCATTTAACAATAGATTTGCCGTATGCTTCAACAAAAGATAGAGCTTCTTTTGTGTTGCGTCCAGTTTGTTCAGAAGATGTAATGACGGCACGCTTTGCCCATCTTCCATTGGATTTGTTGAATAACGTAATAGAAAAAATCTCAAAACTAGGGTTTGTTGACGCATTGTATTATGATGCAACAAATAAACCCCCCGCAACATTCGGCTGGGAATAGTAAAAATCAAAGATTTAAAAATCTCTAATTTTTAAATCTCTGATTTTTATTTATCTAAGATAATTAATTATCGGAGATAATTAGATATCAGTTCTGAAATAAGAGGAATCAATTGTTTCTTTCTTGAGACAACGTCTTTTAGATAGTAAATGTTTTCCTCTTTTTTGGGAAATGAAACAAAAGGTAAGAACTTTTTATCGCAAACCATAAGAAGAATGCTAGAAAGTTGCGTAATATCTGTAACAAGCAATGCTGTGAAAAGGGCTTTTCTACTTCTTCTTTCAATTTCAAGTTCTTCGATAAATTCTGCTTTTCTGTCTAAAATTTCCCTTGTATTTCCAACTTCAATTTGACTGATAGTGTATAAATCTTTATCTTCTGAATATTCTTTCATATCCTGTTTAATTAACTCACTGGCAGTTCTAGATCCAATTTTGCTTCCGGCTAGAAGAATTTCTTGTCCAAGAGTTTTAATGTCTAAATCAGATATATTTGACAGATATTCCGCTGTTTCTGTATCCATTTGAGTTGTTGTTGCAGATTGAAGAATTAGTGTATCAGAAAGTATTCCGCATAATAAAAGACAAGCAATTTCTTTTGGA
>JAAZCS010000227.1 GCA_012513125.1 Treponema sp.
CTCTTGCATTAGGCATAGCTTATGAAATAAGCTCACAGCAAACAACAGAAATAAAAATAGAAAAAGCAAGTAAAAAAATGAAATGGACAAGTGACATGCTAGAGGATTATTACAATGGTGATAGCACTTCGAAAAAAATGATGGAGGAATTATATGGAAGACCAAATTAAAACAGAAAACAAGGATAAAAATAAATTAGAGATATGGCAAGAAAAGTTCACAAAATCAAAAACTGCATATGATTCTGATCTTCAAACAATGAAGGATAACGATGACGCATATGAAGGCATTAGAGAGATTAAAAATATTAATACAGGTGAGAGGGCCAATAAACAAGGAAATATAGTTAGAAAATTATGTTTTGAATTAGTTGAATCTCAGGTTGATAGTAACATCCCTCTACCAAAAGTTGTCTCTAGAAATTCAGGATTTGATAAATTATCTCAAACAATAGAAGATGTTTTAAAGAGTGAGATAGATAGGTTAGACACTGAGGAAATAAATGATCAGCAAGAGAGAATCACCCCAGTTGCCGGAGGTTCAGTATTTTATATAGAATGGGATAATTCAGTTAAGACAAGCAAATCAATTGGGGATATCATGTTAAAAGTCTTATCGCCAACCCAAGTTATTCCACAAGCAGGTGTTTATTCTCTAGATGATATGGATTATGTATTTATTTTATTTGAACAAACAAAACAACAAATAAAACAAAAATATGGCGTAGATGTTGGAGATGAAAATGGTACTGAAAACACTGATGAAGAAATAAATGATAATGAAGAAGAAATTAGAACTCATGTATTTGCATATTATCGAAATGAAGATGGTGGAATAGGATTAATTTCTTGGGTAGGAGATAAAGTAATTCAAGATTACGATAATTATTTTGAAAGAAAACAAGAGGTTTGCGCGAAGTGTGGACAAGTTAAGAAGAGTAATGATGAAGTATGTTCAAAATGTGGTTCAAAATCATTTAAAACTTCAAAAAAAGAAACAGAAACAGTTAAGATGCTAAAACCGGCCCAAAAAACAGTTCTGAATCCTAGTACAGGTCTTGTAGAGACAACAACTACTGAGGAATTAGTAGATGTTGAAGTACCTTATTATGAGTTAAATCAATTCCCGATCATTCCAAGAAAGAATGTTTCAAAACTAGGCAAGTTTTTAGGCAATAGCGATGTTGAATATATAAAGGATCTTCAAAATGATATTGCAATTTATAATATCAAATCAAGAGAGAAGACGTTAAAAGGTGGTTCGTTGCTAGCTAAGCCAAAAGGATTAGAAATAAAGGGAACAGATGAAGAATTAAAAATTATTGATATCACTGAGCCTGGAGACATAGATAAATTAAAAATATTCAATTTTCAAGTTCAAAATCAGCAAGAAATTAGTATGCAAGAAAACGAATATCAATATGCAAGACAAACAATAGGTATAACTGATAGCTTTCAAGGAAGACAAGATCCAACAGCTACTTCTGGAAAAGCCAAAGAGTTTGCAGCTGCGCAAACAGCAGGGCGATTAAATAGTAAAAAAACAATGAAGGATTTTGCATTTAGTAAAATATATGAATTAATATTTAAATTCTTATTAGCATTTGCAGATGAACCAAGACCATATTTAACGCAAACAGAAGAAGGAGATATGGAATATCGTTTATTTAATAAATATGATTTTTTAGAACAAGATCCAGATGGAAAATATTACTATAACGATGAATTTATATTCTCAACAGATATAAGTGCAACATTGAGTCAAAATCGTGAGAGTATGTGGCAAGAGACTAGATTGAATTTTACTAGTGGAGCATATGGACCAACAACAGATATTAATACACTTATAATGTTTTGGACTATCATGGATAAATTACATTATCCAGGCTCAAAAATGGCATTGAAACACCTAATGAAACAACAAGAAAATCAAGCATTAATTCAACAGCAAAAGATTCAAAATCAAATGGCAGGAGGTGTAATGAATGGAGGTGGAACAAATGGCCAAGGACAAATCCAAAATGTCTAAAGAAGAAATCAAATGGCAAACAGAAGATGATGTAAGAATATTAGAAAAATATTCTGAGTTATTAGGTGACCAAGAACGTTTAAATCGTGCAAGAGAAGCATTGAAGACAAAAAATAAGAACATAAACAAAGTGCTAAATATTAAATAGCACTTTTAATTTGGCATTGTTTTTTACATGTAAGTCCGAAAAAAGAAAGGAGTTGGAATTATGAGTAAGTATGAAGGTAAAATTACCAATCAAGGTGCGCAAAAGATTGAAGCCCCATTTAAAATGCCTAAATCAAAACCTGCTAAAGTTAAAAC
>JAAZCS010000228.1 GCA_012513125.1 Treponema sp.
ATTAAAAAATATATATTTGTTTTCCTTTTTTTATCTGCATTCAATCTTTATGCACAATATTTCTCACTCGATTTAATTTCCAAAACAGGATTCACATTTGATTATTCCAAGGAAAACGATATTGAAAAAGCAAGATTTGATGATATTTCGCATGGATTCAAGCTTATTACCCCATTAAATGATATTAGATTCTACAAAAAGGCAGATCTTTCAACTTTTGGCTATTCTTTTTTCACATCAAATTTTACAAAAAAGTTGCCAATTACTATAAAAATTGGAAATTTAAGCAAATCAGGTGGATATTCAAAACTCAGAAACCCTTTTTTATCTGCATCAATCTCTTCTTTTTCAATTCCTTCAATTAATATAAGTCCTATAACTGCATATTTGCCAAGCTATTCATCATTTTCAAACCCTTTTTCTAGTTTTTGCCAAATATCAATAAAATCCAAATCTATTTTTAAGGAATTATTTTTTAATTTTTTGCGTGAAGAAGATCAGACAACAACTTTTTCCACAGGTTTCAAAATAGATTTTAATAAAAAAGTCAATTTTTCTTTTAATTCTGTTGTTGGAAATTTCCCATATAGTGAAAATACTTCATCAACTTGGTTTTCATCAGATAAATATTTTTCAAGTGGCAATCATTTTTGTTTTTTATCGCAAATACTATTTTCTACGCCTCACTTTTCAACAATTTTTTCAATAAATGGTTATGAATCTCCATTTGGTTATTATCATTTTATATATAAATCTGAAAATAAAATCAAAACTAAAAATTTAGATTTAGGGTTTTCAGTTTTCTATAATGATAATGACAACGTATTAACTCCTTCTGAAACATATTTAAATTCAGCACTACAAAGTCGTCTTACTATAATTTTTCACACTCCAATAAAAATTAAAAAAATCATTCTTCTAAAAATAGGTTTATGCGGATACTTAAAATTAAACCTCTCAGAATATGAACATGATTTTTTTTACAGTGGTGGATTCCAGTTTTCATCTGATAAATCAAATCTATGTATCAATATAAAATGTGAGAATGATTTTCATGTAAAAAACTATTTCTATACTTTTACTTTTAACAAAATTGAAGTAAAAATTTCTGAAAATTTGTATTTAACAAAATTAAATCCAACAGTTTCACTAACTTTTATCTACAAACCACAAAATGATTCAGATGAATTTTCCACATCTCAAAATCTATCCTTATCTTTTTCAATTCCCAAAAATCCCTCATTATCAATAAACACCCAATGTTATTTTCTTCAAAAAAATTATTCCCTTGATAGTTCATATTTTTCTTCATCTATTTCTTATAAAATGAATATTTCTAAATTGAATATCACATTCAAAACAAGCTTTAAATTTATTTTTTTATAAACTTTTATTGAATTAATTTTTAACTAGTTGAATATCACTTATTTTTTCATTAAAATATAGTTTCTAAGAATTATATTCGAATATTATTTTTTAAGAGGTAACAATATGGCTTTTGATATTTCTAAAATGAGAAATATCGGTATCAGTGCACACATTGATTCAGGTAAAACCACTCTTTCAGAACGTATTTTGTTCTACTGTAACAAAATCCATCAGATTCATGAAGTTCGTGGTAAAGATGGTGTCGGTGCTGTTATGGACTCAATGGAACTGGAACGAGAACGTGGTATCACAATTCAGTCGGCAGCAACTCAGGTTCAATGGAAAGATTACACAATCAACCTTATAGACACACCGGGACACGTAGACTTCACTGTTGAAGTTGAACGTTCACTCCGTGTTCTTGATGGTGCAATTCTTGTACTTTGTGCTGTTGCTGGTGTTCAATCTCAATCTATAACTGTAGACCGTCAGCTAAAACGTTATCACGTTCCTCGATTAGCTTTTGTAAATAAATGTGATCGACAGGGTGCTAACCCACTTCGTGTACGTATGCAGTTACGCGAAAAACTTGGATTGAATGCATACATGATGGAACTCCCTATAGGTTTGGAAGACAAACTTGAAGGTGTTGTTGATTTAGTTGCAATGAAAGCAATCTATTTTGAAGGTGACAGCGGTGTTGACTTGCGTATAGCAGAAATCCCAAGTCATTTAGTAGATGATGCAAACAAATACCGAGAAGAATTACTTGATGCAGCTTCTATGTTTGATGATTCCCTTATGGAAGACATCATGGAAAAAGGTTATGATGGCGTTGATCAAGACAAAATCATTGCTGCAATCCGTAAAGGAACTATTGCTGAACAATTCGTTGGCGTATTCTGTGGATCTGCCCATGTAAACAAAGGTATTCAGCCTTTACTTGATGCTGTTGTACGTTATTTACCTGCTCCTGATGAAGTAGTATATGAAGCACTTGATCTTGACAACAATGAAGCACCTGTAAAACTTGAATGTAGTGAAAACAAACCTGCTGTAGCATTGGCATTTAAGCTTGATGATGGACAGTATGGTCAGTTGACATATACACGTATTTATCAGGGATGCATTAAAAAAGGTGAAGAACTGTTCAATACTCGTTCAAAGAAACGTTTCAAGGTTGGTCGTTTAGTTCGTATGAATTCAAACTCTATGGAAGATATCAATGAAGGTGTTACTGGAGATATCGTTGCTTTATTTGGTGTTGACTGTGCATCTGGTGATACATTCACAAATAGTGGCATAAATTACTCTATGGCTTCTATGTATGTTCCTGAACCTGTTATTTCACTTTCTATCGAACCAAAAGATAAACAAGGTGCTATGCAGATGTCTAAGGCATTAAACCGCTTTACAAAAGAAGACCCTACATTCCAAGTTTATACAGATCCTGAATCTAATCAAACTATTATTAAAGGTATGGGTGAACTTCACCTTGCTGTTTATGTAGAACGTATGAAACGTGAATATAACTGCGAAGTTGTTACAGGAAATCCTCAAGTTGCATACCGTGAATCTATTACACAAAGAGCTGAATTTAACTATACACATAAAAAGCAAACTGGTGGTTCTGGACAGTATGGTCGTGTTGCCGGATTCATGGAACCTCTTGCTGATAAAGATTACGAATTTGTAGATTCAATTAAAGGTGGAGCAATCCCTAACGAATACATTCCTTCTTGCGACAAAGGTTTCAAGAAAGCTATGGAAAGAGGTTCTTTAATTGGATTCCCTATTGTTGGTGTACGTATGACAATCAATGATGGTCAGTACCACCCAGTAGATTCATCAGATATAGCTTTCCAATCAGCTGCAATCGGAGCTTTCCGTGAAGGTTTTGAAAAAGCTAAACCTGTAATTCTTGAACCAATTATGAAAGTATCAATTACAGCCCCTAATGAATTTCAGGGAAATATTTTCGGTCTTATCAATCAAAGACGTGGTGTAATTATTGATACTACTGATGAAAACAATTCTTCAACAGTAAACTCAGAAGTACCACTTAGCGAAATGTTTGGCTTCTCTACAATTTTAAGATCTTCAACTCAAGGTAAAGGCGAATTCACTATGGAATTCTTAAAATATGGAAAAGTACCTAATGCCGTTGCTGACGAATTGATTAAAAAATATAAAGAAGAAAAAGCAGCAGCTAATAAATAACTTTTGGAGTAACTAATGGATAAAAAAGACTTAATCGATCACAGTCCTGTTCGATTTTTTGACAACGCAACAAAAGCAAATCTTAAAGATGGAGAAATGGGCCTTATCACTGCTAAAAAAGGTTTGGGTAAAACTTCAATTTTAGTACAATTTGGTATTGATTCTCTTTTAAATGATAAAGCTCTTGTTCATGTTTCTTTCGATCAGCAATCATCTAATGTAATTTCTTGGTACTCAAGCATTATGTCAGAAATTGCAAAGAAAAAGAATTTCAGCAATATGTCTGAACTTAATGAAGATATAGTTCGTAACCGTACAATCTTAAATTTCAACCAAGAGACATTTACTTTACCAAAAGTAGTTAGCACTCTTAAAGCTCTAAAAGCTGGTGGAATAAAAATTGATTCTATCGTTGTTGACGGATTAGATGTTTCAAAAATTAGTAATGATGATATCAATGTTTTTGCAACTTTTATTAAATCTGAAAAAATGACAGCTTGGTTCAGCTACACTAGCGAAGCAGATACATTAAAAGATACTTTAGAATCTAACAAAATAGATGCTTTTGCAACTGTTGCACATCTTGCAGCATCAGGAAGCACTTTAACATTATCTGTTCTTAAAAACGGAGATGGAAAAGTTAATCTTGATTCAAAAACACTACTTATGACTAAGTAAAAAAACTTTTCAGTTAAAAAAAGAGACTTTGATAATTCAAAGTCTCTTTTTTTTTGCTTAAATTAAATATATTATTGATCTTTCCAAGGAAAAAGGAATGATTTCCAAGATCTAGGACCTAAGGTTTCTCTATCTTCATAGATTAATTCTTCCCATGGAATATTTTTTCGTTCTTTTTTTGTTGTAAATTCTGGATGTTTTTCCAAGTAATCGTATTTATACAACCGCAAACGTAGTGCATTTGTTGTTGCAACTTGAATACCTGCAATTGAAGGAATAAATCCGACTAATACAACAGATAAAGCTATCATTATCAAATTGTAAAATCCCATAAAAACTGAATATCCTGTATTATCAAAGAAAATAATAAAGCATTTCTTCAAACATTTTCTAAAATCGTTATGCATTAATGACCTTATTGGAACAAACCATTGCAATGACAAAATAATAAAAACATCTACCCAAACTAGTAATGCACCAACAAAAAATGTAAACATTGATTTTGACTGAAGAAAATAAAAATTAAAACTAAAGAAAGATAAAACACAAATTACAGCTATCAAAAGACCGAACAAGCTTGCATCTTTTAGTACTCCAGGAATCGCTTTGAAATAATCAACTACGCGTACACCTTTGAAATTTGCAATATTTGCGGCGACATCACCATATGCAAAATACAAAATTGACAGAATAACACAAGAAATTGCAAATACAATTATGAATACTACAGAATATGAAGCACAAACAAAATTAACATACACAAGTCCCATTCCTACAAAAAGGAACAGAATATTGGTAACAACTAGAGACAATAAATTGTCCCATCCATCACAAAAATTCTTTTTTAACAAAAATCCAATCATACTTTAAATTTAACTTTATTTATTTGTATAATCAACAAAATTTTTACTTATATACGCTTTTTCTTAATTATTTTATTATTTATGATATAATTTCTAATATGGATAATGAAATTAATTCAAGTATTTCCCTTTTATCAAATATACATAGCTTATCCGCTGATTTTTTAATAAAGGAACTAAGCAACAAGGGTCTTTCAGATTTTATGTCATCACATGGAAATATTCTTTTTCAACTAGGCAAGACTGAAAAACTATGTATGGGAGAACTTGCAGCATTAATTAATCGGGATAAATCCACAACAACTGTATTAGTGAGAAAATTAGAAAAAGAAAATCTCGTTTTTGAAACTCAAGATATTATCGATAAAAGAAGCAAATATATACAATTGACTGAAAATGGCAAAAAGTATAATCAAATTACATCAGAATTATCACAAAAACTTCTTGAAACATTCTACCATTGCTTTAGTGAAGATGAAAAAATTATTTTTGTAAATCTTCTTAAAAGAATAAAAAGAAATTTCTTAGAATGATATTAGTTTTATATAAAACTATATTGACTTTTGTTTTATATAAAACTATATTGACTTTTGTTTTATATAAAACTAAACTCTAAAATATTAAATTATTGGAGTTTATTATGAAGAAATTATTTTTAGTTCTTACTTCCTTTTTTCTTTTATTTTCTGTTTCATGCAAAAATGAAAAAAATTCAAACGTAAATATTGCAGTTTTTATCCCAGGCATTATGGCCGACAGTCCAACTTACGACAACCTTGCAAAAGGTGTGAGTGCTGCTGTAGAATCATTTAACGCAAATAACGAAAACAATAAAGCAGAATTACGCATTCTTGAAGCTGGAACAAATCAATCAGAATGGAGTGACAAAATTATATCTTTGGCTGCAACACAAAAATATGATGTAATTATTTCGTCAAATCCTTCACTTCCAGATTTAGTTGAACCAATATTAGAACAATTTCCAAAACAAAAATTCATTCTTCTTGATGCAACAAAAGAGAACAATCCAAACATTATGACAATTTGCTATAATCAATATGAACAGTCTTTCTTAACAGGTTACATTGCTGGTTTAATGTCAAAATCTCACAAAATTGCATTAGTTGCTGCTCAAGAATATCCTGTAATGAACAACATAATTTTGCCATATTACCAAAAAGGTGCCGCTTCTGCAGTAAAAGGAACTTCTGTTGATTTTAGAATAGTTGGAAATTGGTATGATGCAGCTAAAGG
>JAAZCS010000229.1 GCA_012513125.1 Treponema sp.
AGAAAGAAAAAATTCTATTTGCCGCTGATTCAATCTTCGAAAGAAAAGAAATTGCAAAGTATTCAATTCCATTCATGTTGAATCCCGATAAGTTTGTATCATCACGAGATAAGATTTGTTCAATACCAAATGTTTTACTATGCGTTCCAGGTCACGGAAATCTTATAAATAACAATGTTTACGAAACTGCTGAACTAGATAAGATTGCAATTTTAGAAACAGAGATAAGTATAGAAAAGATTTTACAAAAAGAATCACTTTCAACTGAAAATTTGATAAAGCGGATACTTGATAATAATGAAATAAGTGCAAATCTAACACAGTATTGCCTAATTTCTAGCACTATAAAATCTTTTCTATCTTGTATGCACAACAGAAAGAAAGTCAATTATTGTATTAGAGAAAACAAAATCGTCTGGGAAGCAATAAAATCTTCTTGTTAATTTAGTAACAATTCAAGGAATCATCCCAATTATTTACTATATTGACGCCACTTGAAGTCCCAATTCTGTTTGCACCACTTTTAATCATTAATGCAGCCATTTTTGACGAACGTATTCCACCAGAGGCTTTAACACCAATAGAATCGCCTACAGTTTTTCTCATAATCTTAACATGATGTTCGCTTGCACCATTTGGAAGCCCTCGCCCATTAGTGTCTTTTGGAGATGCGAAACCTGTTGAAGTTTTTACAAAATCAGCTCCCGCCTTTTTTGCACACAAACAGCAATTCACGAGTGTATCATCATCAATTAAGCATGTTTCCATTATTACTTTTAATAAGATTGGTCTATTTCGTTTAGTTTTTTCATTTTGAACAACACGAACAACAGCTTTTATTTCGCTTTCAATAAAAGAAAAATCACCCTGTTTTGCTTTTCCAATATTAATAACCATGTCAACTTCATCGGCTCCATTGGAAATTGCATTTTTAGCTTCAAGACACTTGATTTTTGTTGTATTTGCTCCTAACGGAAATCCAATAACAGTGCAAACCTTTATATCTGTTTTTTGCAATTCTTTTTTTGCAAGTGATACATAGCAAGGATTAATACATACAGAAGCAAAACCGTAAGAACGTGCTTCCTGGCATAATAAGCAAATTTGATTTTCTGTGGCATCAGGCGCTAAAAGCGTATGATCTATATATTTTGCTAGTTCTTCTTTTGTCATAAAATAACGTTACACTTAAAAAAAAGAAAAGTAAAGAATATAAAATTATATTTAGAAAGAAAACTCTATACTGTAATATATAAATTATATTGTAGTTTTAAACGGTTAGATTCGTTTCAAAAACTATTTAAGGAGTATCAGATGGCTTATAAAATCTCTAATGATTGTGTTAATTGTGGAACATGTGAACCAGATTGTCCAGTAGGTGCAATTTCTGAAGGTGAAAATGTTCGTGTAATCGACGCTGAAAAATGTATCAACTGCGGAACCTGTGCATCAGAATGTCCTGCTGATGCTATTTCTGAGGAATAATTATAATTTATTCTAAAAACAAGGCAACTGGAATACGTTGCTTTGTTTTTATTTATAACTTAAAATTATGAAAACGACCTTTTTCCATAATACATTCTTTTCTATTCTTAAATCACTTCTATTTGTATCAATTATTTTTTTGTTAATCACAATTATTGTCTATCCGTTATATAAATTTGCTACAACTAACTCCGATTTATTTTCATTTCTTGTTATCTTTTTTACATTTGTTTTTATTATTTTTAAGATTATTTTTAAATTACGAAATAAGAGACAATAGTGAAAAAAGTTTTATTTTTAATATTTATTTTATTCTCATATAAAATTTTTTCTGAAAATCAAATATTTACAATAAATACAGATACTCTCCCAGAATTAACGGAATTAAAATCTTCAAGCGATATGTTCAAAGACTATTGTAAGATTGTTGAAGAAAATTATAAAAGACAATCTAGTGGCAAAGATATTGATTTTGGAACAGAGTCATACTTTTTGATGACACAACAACCATATCTTATTTCCTATCCGATTATTGCGGTCGATTTGAAAGGAACAACAATTGCAAATTATAGTCC
>JAAZCS010000230.1 GCA_012513125.1 Treponema sp.
CAAATTTGACGTTGATTCTCATGAAGGTTTCACAGAAGCTACAAAAAAGGGAGTTTTTGCTTCTCCTACAGTAATTTTTTACGATTCTAACAATAATGAAATTTCAAGATTTCACAGCGTTGAGGAACTAGAAGAATATTTTGACGAAATAAGAATCATTGCATAATGTACAAAACAGACTTACAAAAACCTACAGGCGTACTTGTAAAAACCACATTAGTTGATTATCCAGATATTGTCGCCTGTTCGTTTTTTTTAAGAGGTTGCAATCTTCACTGTCCATATTGCTACAATATTTCTTTAGTGAAAAATAACGAAAATGATATAGAATTCTCATCTTTAGAAGATTTATTCAAACACCTTGAAAAACGACAAGGATTACTAGAAGGATTGGTAATCAGTGGCGGAGAACCTCTCATGAATCCGCTTACGAAAATAATCATAAAAAAAGCAAAATCATTAAACTATAAAATAAAAATTGATACAAATGGGCTTTTTCCGACATTGTTAGAACAATTACTTAATAACGAGGAACTAAAACCAGATTTTATCGCTATGGATGTAAAGACTTCACCAAACAGATACATAACAGAATTGTTTTCAAATAAGAATATTTTAAGCAACATAGAAGAAATATTAAAAAAATCCATAGATTTGATTTCAACTCTTCCTACAAAATATAGAGAATTCAGAACAGTTCTAGTTCCAAATATAGTCAAAAAAGATGATATTAAGAATATTGCTTCATTATTGCCAAAAGATGCAGCTTGGAAATTCGCTTCTTTCCAGAATAAAAATTGTCTGGATCCAAATTATAACAATTTGCTACCTTATACTGAAAGTGAAAAAAATGAACTAGTTGAATTTGCATCTCAATTTATTGCCAATTCAAAACTTCGATAATTTTCCTGTTTTTTTCATTTTCCATATTGACACGGATACAAGAACTTGTTAATATTACAACATTGTTTTGGGGATCTAGCTCAGTTGGTAGAGCATACGGCTCATATCCGTACGGTCATAGGTTCAATCCCTATGGTCCCTATAGAAGGAACTCTTTTTGAGTTCCTTTTTTTGTTTAACTAAAAAGTTTGATAAAATACTAAAAGTTAACAATCTGTTAAATATTTAATATTTCATTAATTTTTTAACAATCTATTAATTTATTGTAAAAGTAATAAAAATAAAAAAAAGGGACTTCAATTAAATGAAGTCCTTTTTTATTTACTAATATTTTTTCTAAAGCAGCTATATTTTAGTATTCGTCACCAGAATCTGTCTTTTTACCGCTATCTTTTGCATTTTTACTATCAGGCGAAATCCAATCAAGAATACTTGAGCTTGATTCATCAACATAATTATCAAATTCTGGTTTAAGGATTTCTTCTCTAAGTAATGAAACAAGATTCTGAGCTTGTGCTTTAGTAAAATAATAATTCAAAGGCAAAGACTCATCTGGCACTCTTTCACTTTCGCTTACTCTAGAACTTTTTATTGGATAAATAGAAATTGTAAAATAAGGAGAACTCTTTTTAAATTTATAACCAAAATTTACAGGAGTATCTCCTCCATTTGAAAGCATAGATCTAACAGTTCCCCATTCAATATGACCTTTGCCCACTCCATATTGTTTAAAGGATTTTGTTGCTTTACGATCTAATTTTTTTCCTTCAAAATCTAATAAATAACTATCAACAGCCTTAGCCAACAATTCTCTTGTTTCTTGGGTTAATAAAACTGCATAATAAGCAGCCATGTATGAACTTCCAAATCCAGCAGTTTGATTTCTTGGATCAAGAGTTATATTAGCAGTATGCTTTTTCAGATTTCCGAAACTTGTTGTTGTAAATAATTCAAATGTATCTGTTTCAACAAATTTATTCTTTGCAAAATTGAATAAAACAAATCTGTTCTTTGTTTGATTTGAATTATTCGATGTTTTTGTTTCAGAATTAGTAGTCTTTGTATCAGATTCATCTGAATTTTGTTCCACAGGTTTACCATCAACATCATAAACAGAGAATTCTGTTTTTCCTGATGATTGACAGGATGTTAAAACAAATAATAAAGACAATGCAATACACTTTGTAATTAAAGAAATTATTTTTTTCATATTTTTTCCTCATAATCTTGATATATTATAATACAAAAGAAATTAAATTTGTAACATATTATATTCCTTTTTATGTATAAAAAAAATAATTGTTGTTATTTTATGTGAAACCGATTATAATTTCCATACAGGATATGAATTTGTATTTAATAAATTACAAACTTAGGAGATTCTAATGAAAAAAATTATATTTTTAACTTCACTTTTATGCATTTTAACATTTTCTGCTTTTTCTCAAGAACAAAATGAAGAACTAACATTTGATAAAACAGAAGGAAGATGGACAAATTTAAACTATGTAAATATACCAATTCTAAAAATACTCGAAGGTAAAGATGGCTATGTAGTTATTTATCAAAAGAATAGAACTGGAGTTGGAAGCACAATTATTCCTAAAAATTGGGCAAAAGGAACAAAAGAGGATCCAAGAAAACTAAAATTCCGAAACGCCAAAGGAAATAACACATCTTATATGACAATTGTTAACAACGAGACAGCTTTTCAAAGAGTTATTTTAACTATTCCTATGTCAAAACAAAATTCCATCTGGGGGCTTTATGATTATCATAAGCAGATGGATGGTCTTGATAAAGAAAATCTTGAAGACATTAAATTATAAAAAAATATATATTAGAGGATAACAAATAGAGTTTTCCCAAAGGGTTGAAATTCATTAATTTCAACCCTTATTTTTTAACAAAGGATATAAAATGAATAAATTTGACACTGAAAAAATCCAAGAGTTTAAAACTTTTATTAATAAGCATAGCTTTTTTTTAGTTATAGGTCATAAAGAACCAGATGGAGATTGCATTGCTTCCTGCTTAGGAACGGCCGCCATATTAAAAGCTATGAACAAAAAATATCAGCTTCTATCTGCAGGTCCATTTAAAAGAAATGAAATCACAAATTTTAAAGATTTATTTTCATCTGAACCTGTTTTTTTAGATAATGAAGAACGAAAGTATACGGGGCTTATTGTTGTTGATTGTTCAGAATTTAACAGATTGGGTGAAATTGACGGAGATATTAAAAATTTAGATACATTCATCATTGATCATCATAAAACATCAGAGATGTCCCCTTCCTCGCCTAATGCACAAGGTTACATAGATCCATCAGCCCCAGCTTGTGCATATCTAATTCAGCTATTTTATGAATCACTCATTGGCAAAATTCCCGCTGATATTGCAAAAATTTTATTTTTTGGATTATCAACAGATACAGGTTTTTTTAGATTTTTAAAAGAAGATGCTGCTGATGTTTTCTCGGCAGCTGCAAGACTTGTAGAATCAGGTGCTTGCCCAAGAGACATTTATGATGATATTAACAATGGAAAACCATATCTTTCACGAAAACTTCTTGGAGTTTTATTGAGCAAAACAGAATTATATTTAAATAACCGCCTTGCAATAACGTATGAAACTCTTGAAGATACAAGAAAATACGGTATTGAAGGGCGAGATTCAGATGCATTATATCAACTTCTTCTTTCATCAAAAGGAATTGAAGCAGTAGTCTTTTTAAGGCAGGACACACCAACAAGTTGTACAGGTGGCTTTAGATCACAAAATATAATTGACGTTTCTGTAGTAGCATCAAAATTTGGTGGAGGTGGACATAAAAACGCTTCCGGAATGTGTACAGATGGACAGATAGAAACATTAATTCCTTCGATTGTGAAAGAATTTGCCAGAATAATGTAACTTGGCACACTTATTGCTTATATCAAGTATCTTAAAATGAGAGGTGAAATCATGAAAAGAAATGATTTAAGCGGTATTCCTTTATTAGTAAAAGAAGGAATTATTTCACAAAAACAAGGAATTGATTCAATTGCGATTTTTATTACAAAAAATCCCGCAGTATTTTCACTAAATAATTTTAGCGAAGATTTCATAAGCGAAGTAGTTTTATCTTTTATAGAAAAAGGGGCCATTCTATTCAATACATTTGACGAAGATGTAGGTTCTTTTTTTACTTACCTGTTTACTTTTTTACAAAATATTGTTTTTTCAATAAAAAAGAAAAATGCTAAGTCTTATATAAAAGAAAATATTACAATGGTAGAAAGCATAAATTCTTTTTCTGAAAAAGAAGAAGCGTATTCAAGCATTAATTATGGACAATTAAACAGAAAAGTCCCATTTAATTGCCCAATAACAACAATTGATGATTTAAAAATCGCTTTTAATCTAAAAACAAAAAATACTCTTAACTTCTTGAAAAAAAATAATTGCGAGAATGAATTAATTGAGAAAATAGGTGATTTTTCTTCTGGTCTAATTGATAAGACAGTATTAGTTTTAGCATTGAAATCTGCATTCTTCATATCAGACGAACAAATAGAATTAGTAAGTAAGATTTGCGGTATCGACAAGGATATTCTTTTTGCAATTATTCAACAATTACGAAATGACATATATCCTAAAATGATTAGAAAAAGAGAAATTGAAGAACGCAGAAATAAAGCTTATTTTCAACATAAAAAATATTTGTCTCAAATTAAATATTTACAGAATGATGATAATAATAACAAATATGAAGAGGATGATTTATCTCAAAAATATAAAAATCAAACTAAAAATTGGCAGAAAATCAATTCAAGAATCACTGATGGATATATAAATTTAAGACCAACAAACAAGAGCATTGCGGACATCTTGGGAATTTGCGAACGTCAAGTTAGTTACTACATTACATATGCAAAGAATTTAAATTTATACTGATTTAATTGTTGTAACAGCTCTCTTTTTTTTTTATATTATGATTATGAAAATATATTTAGCCACAAGTAATAAAAATAAAAAAAGAGAGCTACAAGAACTTCTTCCAAATCATTCAATAGTTATTCCTTCTGAAGAAAATATCAATTTTGATCCAAACGAAAACGGTTCAACTTTTTATGAAAACAGTCTAATTAAAGCAAGAGCTTTGTTTGATATTGTAAAAATGCCAGTCATTGCTGATGATTCGGGCATATGTGTTGACGCTTTGTCCGGACAACCAGGTATATATTCTGCAAGATATGCAGGACCTGATTTCATGAAAGGTTTGCCAAATGGAAACAAAATCGAACAAGATGAACAAAATAAATATCTTATTTCACAATTAAACACAACCTTAGACGAAAATAAACTTCCAAACGCACCTTATTTGCACGGAAATAGATCTTGTCATTACACTTGTGCAATGGTTTTATATTTGGGTATAGACAGACTTTTTGTATGTGAAGAAACATTTGAAGGAACATTAATAAGTAATCTAAGTGAATCCAAAGGAAACGGTGGTTTTGGTTATGATCCTATTGTTTATTTACCTGAATATTCCAAAACAGTTGCTGAATTATCTGCAAATGAAAAAAATTCAATTTCACACAGAGGAAAAGCAATGAAACAATTATTAAAAATAATTGAAACAATAAAAGATTAAATTTCAATTTTTTTCTAAAGTTTTTACAATCTCCTGCCGATATAAAAGTAGAAGTGTTATATTAGTGTTTTTTAATACTATTACAATAATTCTAGCAGAAATGTGTGGATGTAGCCTTGTAAACATTTACACATTTTTGCATTCAGAAGAAAGGATTCTTCTGATATATATTCCAAGGAGGAATACTATGGTTATCAACCACAACATGTCGGCAATGTTTGCCAATCGTCAACTCGGAGTTACAGGTCTAGGTCTTTCTAAAGACATGGAGAAATTAACATCTGGTGAAAAAATCAACCGTGCAGGAGATGATGCTTCTGGACTCGCAGTATCTGAAAAGATGCGTAGCCAGATTAGAGGATTGAATCAAGCTTCACAGAATGCTCAGAATGGAATTAGTTTTATTCAGACAACTGAAGGTTATCTGCAAGAAACAACTGACATTATGCAACGTATTCGTGAATTAGCAGTTCAATCTTCAAACGGAATCTATTCTGACGAAGATCGTATGCAGATTCAGGTTGAAATTTCAGCCCTAGTTTCTGAAGTTGATAGAATTGCAAGTTCTGCTCAGTTTAATGGTATGAACATGCTTACAGGACGTTTTGCACAAGCAACTGGTGAAAATGCTGTTACTGGTTCTATGTGGTTCCACGTTGGAGCTAATATGGATCAGAGAATGCAAGTTTACATCGGCACAATGACTGCAGAATCTCTTGGTATGCGTGAAATCGGTACTGAACAGAAAATATCTCTTGCTACACCGGAAGATGCCAACCGTGCAATTGGTACTGTTGATGAAGCTCTCAAAAAGATTAACAAACAAAGAGCTGATCTCGGAGCTTACCAAAACCGTATGGAATATGCTGTAAAAGGCTTGAACATTTCTTCAGAAAACCTTCAAGCTTCAGAAAGTCGCATTCGTGACACTGATATGGCTAGCCAAATGGTTGAATTCACTAAAAACTCTGTATTACAACAAGCTGGTACTGCAATGTTGGCTCAAGCTAACTCTCAGTCACAGAATGTCTTGTCTTTACTCAGATAGTGTATTATAATAATTAGGAAGATAGATTTATTTATCTTCCTAATTATTTCACGGTGTTTCTATTGTTACACTCTTCTTTCTTATCTCCCCTGAAAACACTTAATAATTGAATTTAATTAACAATGATTTTTCAGAATCATTTTGATCTTTGAAATAATACTATCCTTGTTTGCAAGGTAACAGCAAGAACAGTCAGTTTGTATACATACTGACTATTCCTGCTGTAATAGGTCTGAAACAAAAATACAGGCGCTTGTATTTTTGCCTTCACCTTGCAGGACGCAAAGCATGATGCTTTGATGTTTTAAGTAAACATGGAGGGTATAACAATGATTATTAATCACAATATGAGTTCACTCTATGC
>JAAZCS010000231.1 GCA_012513125.1 Treponema sp.
TATGATGTTGGAGGAAAGCTTGTATCTGAATTTGATGAAAATGCAAAAGTACGTGTTGATTATTTCTATGATAAATATGGTCGAATTTCGAGAATAAAAGGAAATGCGATAGATATGTCATTCGAATATGATGAGCGCGGACTTGTGAAAAAGAATACAGATATACTTACAAACATTACTTGGTCTTTTGAATATGATAATCGTAAAAGAGAAATTGTTAGATTTGATTCTCAGGGAAATAAAATTGTTACAAATTACTTAGATAGCGGTCTTGTTGAAAGTGTTATCACTTACGATAGATTTTCAATTGTGGAAGACGCTGTAATTTATCTTTATGATGATCAAAATCGAATAGAATATATTTTTGATAAAAATCTTGATTTACAGAAAATAACTTATGATCAAAATAGAGTTAAATCTCTTGATGTTCCATACACGGATGAAATATATAATGAAGAAAAAGATAAGGCTTCTTCAAGTGGTTTCATCATTAAAAATGCAATCCCTTCGGGGCGTGATTTAGCAATTCCTCAATCTGTTGCAGATAAAATTAGGAAAATTGCAACTTCTGTGGGCATAGCAAAATCACCAAAATTCTCTCAGTATTGCTGGTATGAAGATTTTGAATATGACAACAGATTAATTAAAGCTAAAACAAATCCATTTGGAAAAACTATTTTTACTTATGATAGTGCAAATAGAGTAATTGGTATAAATTGTTCCAATACAACAAATTATGGAATAAAGTTTGAATGGAATAGTGATAATTTGTTAATAACAGAATCGTGTGCTTCATACAAAATCCAGAATAGTTATGACGAACATAATAAAATTAATTATCGCCGGATTGAAAATTTTAATTTGAATACTGCAGAAGAATATTTTTATACATATGATTTTTTTGGTAGACTTGATACAGAACGAAAAAATCAGAATCAAGTGTATAAATATTTATATAGTGGTTTTTCCGATTATGTAATATCGACGCTTTCTATTGGTGAAAATAAAGTAGCTTTTGATATATATTCAGAAAAACCATTATCAGCATCAAAAAATAATCAATATAAATGGGTTAATAATGGCTACTTCAATTCTTCAAATGGAAATTATAGGACATCTTCTGATAATGAAATAAATGATTCAAATAAAAAAGATTCTTCTTCAAATTCTAATTTAAACCCAACCATGTTGTTAAGTATGTCAGAATATATTGTATATAGCTCATATGAAAAAGACTACGATTATGATGGAATAAATGATGACTATAATACATTAGGAATTCCTAATAGTTATGATTGTGCTGATGTTGTGGCAAAAATTAATTATGAAGTAATGAAAAAGTTAGGAATGACTTCTAAATCTGCAGTAATTAACGATTTTGCAAGTAAAATTGAAAATAGTTCAGGAGATTTAACTAAAGAACAATCAATACAAGCTGCCAAAGAATCTGTTAAGTCTACAGATTTCATTAATAATGAAGATAATGCAACAACTATTGTTTCTGGAATTCAAAAATACGAAATAGAAAGTAATGATAAAACGAAAAGTCAATTATATCGTGATGACGATCTTGATAAAACTATTACGGGTATCAAAGAAAATGTTAAAATTGGTTCTGTTTTGGCCTGGCAAAATAATGATTCGTCTAAATCTTGGACTGGCCATGTCTTGACTGTTTTGGCTCGCGAATATGATAGTAATGGGGAGGTCTGCGGTCTTGTTTGTATTCAAGGTCATACAGGAGGTAATAAAACTGAGGTTATTTATATGCCTTTGACAAATGCTGAACTTTCTTCATGGAAAGGTAATTTTGCAGGAATGGTAAATATTGAATCAATAAAGAATGATCAGTGTTCTGTAAAAAAATAGCAAATATAACAAAATGTTTTATTTATTTAAAAAGATGGTTTACAATGAAATATAGTTATTTTATCGGATAAGAGTTTTTTGGAAAGAGTAAGAAGAAAACCCACAAATAATATACCCCCAAATTTTCTCATTTATTTTTATATTTATAAAATCATATTAAAACCTCCCTAAATTGCGATTTAAAATTATCAACAAAATTCAAAGAGGACTGTTTATGAAAAAAATACTAATAATGATTATTATGATATTAGGTTTGGAAAGCTTATTTGCAAAAAATACTTATTCATCAATTAATGATATTCCACCTAATCGGATTTATGCTTCAGAAGAACTTGAAGATATAATGGTTGCTTCTGATAAAATGGAAATGGTTGAATATTCTAATTTCGGTTATGAAGCTAACTGTTATTTTTTAAAAAATGAATTGAAAAAGTATAAATATCCAAAAGCTGATAAATCCCTAACAAGGATGATTATTAATTATGAAGATTATGATTTTGATAAATCATATGCTGTTGTAATCGATACAAAATTGGAATGGATTTTTCAAAATTCATCTAATATTGCTGTTATTGGAGTAGACAAAACTGGTAGAATATTTCTCAATTTTATAAATGACATTTTATGTGAGAAAATCTGGGCATATTGGGTTATTCCAGAAAATCATAAAATCGTTTGTGCTATAAGTAGTTATAATAATTTTGTTTATTTTGAGGGAAATAGTAAAACAGTTATAAGGTATAATTATTTTTCTAACACTTATGCGCCAGTTTCAGCGACAAAACTAGAACTGAAAAATCCTTGCATTTATAAAATAATTGATACAAAAAAAGACGAAAATTATTTAGTAATAAGAGATATTGATCAAAGGGGAATTCCAACTTCAAACGATTATTGGAAAATTACTGACAATAATGTTGAAAAATTAACAGATGATGCATTTGATACAAAAAAACGAGTAGTAGAAACTAAACCTCTTCAGTGGAGTAATTTAATTCCTGGTCAAGAATATCAAACAGAGGATTTTATTGAATTGGTAAAATCAAATGGTTCTGATTTACAAGTCGAAAATGATGTAAAAAATAATTTTTTCTATACAAAAATATATAATATAAATGAACCAAAATATGATCAACCAAAAAGTAAAAAGGAATACAATAGAAATCTTTTCTTAGCAAGAGGACCTGATGATGTTACAAATTTAATTTGTGTTGATTTAACTGCTGATAGTTTATTTGCTCATAATAAAAGTTATTTTATTATTAATGGCCTTAATGAAAAAAATGAACAATTATTCTGCTCACTGGAACAAAAAAATCCTCAGCGACATTGGAAAGTATTTGTGTATTGTAAGAACCAAATTAAAGGTTACTATCTTGTTAATGAAAGTTTATTCTTCTGGGATATGAAATTAAAAAAGCTTAGAATTTTTAATATACTTACGCAGGAAGTTAATGATATAAAAGGTGCGGAATCGATTAAAAATTATCCTGTTGGCTATTCAACAGAAGAGGGACCTTTTATTCGAGAAGTTGATTCTGAAAGATATCCACTATCCAAAATTTATTATAAAATTAACTTTGCTGATGGAAAATGCTTTCTAGAAAAGATGGAAGATAAATAAAAAAAAGCACTAACTAAAACAAATTCAAAAAACACCCTACAGTTGGGCATTAAATCCAATTGTGGGGTGTTTTCATTTTAGCAGTGCTATATAAATAAAATATTTATTTTGCTAGGCAAGAATCTAGTTCTGCTGTAATTTTCTGTTTGTCCAAGTGTTGACCAATTACGACAAGTTTAATCATACGATCTCCAACTTTTTCATCCCAGTCTTTTTTCATTTCTGGCTCTTCACTTAAAACTTTTTGCTGTTCTGCCTTTGGGCAAGATGCAAGCCATTGTCCAGAATAGCCGGCCTGAATTTGTCTTCCGCTTGTTTCTAGAACATAAGCCATGTCTTCTTCATCGCTAAACCAAATTACACCCTTTGATCTGATGATGTTCCTCGGCCAAGTATTTGCATATTTATCAAGTTTTTCTCTATCAAAAGGCTTTCTTCTATAATATACAAATGATCCTATTCCATATTCATCTTCATCATCGCCTTCGTGTTTGTGTTCGTGGTGATGACCTTCTTCTGAATCATGTTCGTGTTCCTCTTCTTCTGATTCATGTTCTTCAAGTGTTTTTACCCATCCTGCACTCGAATAAACTGTTTCAAAATCAAAGCGGTTTGTTCCAATTATATCTTCAACAGCTACGTCGCATTTTGTAGTTTCAATTACTTTTACAGAAGGTTGAATCTTATTGATTACAGCTCGAACCTTTTTCATCTGATCTTCTGAAACTAAATCTTTTTTGTTAATAATCAGAGTTGAACAGAATTCAATTTGCTGGATAAGGAGGGATTCAATATCTTCTTCATCAATATCTTTTTTAAGAAGTGCTTTTCCCTCTTCAAATTCTTCAACAAGTCTGCTGGCATCTACAACGCCTACAACATTGTCAAGTTTTCCAATTTCAATTTGTTCAATAGCTTGAGCAATAGGCATTGGTTCACAAACACCGCTTGCTTCAATCATAATATAATCAAACTTTCCAGTTTTCATTAAGTTTTCAATTTGATTGACCATATCAGATTTTAGTGTGCAACAAATACATCCGTTTGTTAATGGAACAAGAGAGCTTGAATCTGTAATTTTTGCTTCTTTAGAAATTAATTTTTCATCAACATTAACTTCACCAATATCGTTTACTATTACAGCAACCTTATATCCTTTTTGATTTGTTAATACACGATTTAATAGAGTTGTCTTTCCAGCTCCAAGATATCCAGTAAGTAATGTAATTGGAATTCTCTTTTTAGACATTTAAAATAACCTCGAATTCATTTTTGAAATTGCGATTTATTATCAATTTCGTTATCAAATATACTGAAAAAAAAATATAAAGTATAGAAAAATTAATTGAAAACACTTAATAAAATGCTCTTAATCTTTTCAATAATCAGCATTTATTTTATAATATGCAAAAATCAAAAATAGAGGTAAAGATGAAACGTATAATTACAATCCAAGATATTTCTTGTGTGGGAAAATGTTCTTTAACTGTAGCTCTTCCAGTTATTTCTGTTATGGGAGTAGAGTGTGGAGTTCTACCAACTGCCGTTTTATCAACACATACAGCATTCAAGGGATTTACATTTCGCGATTTAACAAGCGATATAGCACCAATTTGTGAACACTGGAAAAAAGAAAAAATCCATTTTGATGCAATTTACACTGGTTATTTAGGTTCATTTGAACAGTTAGATTTAATGCATAAATTGATTGGTGATTTTGCTGAGAATGATACATTGACAATTGTTGATCCTTGTATGGCAGATAACGGAAGTTTGTACCCAGGTTTTACGCAAGAATTTGCATTTGCGATGGCAAAACTTTGTGGAAAGGCAGATGTTATTGTTCCAAATCTTACAGAAGCAAGTTTTATGCTTGGTATTCCTTATGCAGCTTCTGGTTATGATGAAAATTATATTAAAAAAATGCTACTTGATTTGGCTGCTCTTGGTGCAAAAAAAGTTGTATTAAAGGGAATTGAATTTGAATCTGATCAGGAATCAATAAAAGGAATTAATAATAAAATTGGAATTGCAGCTTATGATGCTGAACAAAAAAGATTCAGTTGGTATTTTCATAAGAAAATGCCTGTAAGTTTTCATGGAACTGGAGACATCTTTGCAAGTGTTCTAACTGGTGCTCTGATGCGTGGCATTCCTTTTGAAAAGGCATATGCTCTTTCTGCGGATTTTATTGTTGAATCCATAAAAGAAACTATTAGTCATGATGATTACAATTGGTACGGCGTTGATTTTGAGTCTGCATTCCCTTATTTGATAAAACGTTTGGAAGACTATTAAAAAGTATCATTGTATTAAAATAAAAAAGAGATTATATTAAAAAAAACAAGTAAGTTTTTATAGGAGTAAATAAATGATTAAAACTGTAAAAGACGTTGATTTAAAAGGAAAACGTATAATTATGCGCGTTGATTTCAACGTTCCAATGAAAGATGGAGTGGTTCAAGATGATACCCGTATTATGGCAGCCCTTCCAACAATAAAATATATTATTGAACAGAATCCAAAAAGTTTGGTTCTTATGAGCCATTTAGGTGATCCAAAAAAAGATGTAAAAAAGGCACAAGAAAAAGCTGAAAAAGCAGGAAAAACTTGGACTGATGCTGATTCTGAAAAATTCATCAATGGAAAAAACAGAATGAAACCTGTTGTTGATTATTTTGCAGAAAAATTAGGAAAAAAAGTAACATTCCTTTCTGATGCACTTGGACAAAAAGCTACAATTGATGCACTACCTGTAGGTAGCGTTGCAATGTTGGAAAATGTTAGATTCCACAAAGAAGAAACTTCAAAAGATTCTGCTGAACGTGATGTAATGGCAAAAGAACTTGCAACATATGGCGATATTTTCGTAAATGATGCATTTGGTACTGCTCATAGAGATCAAGCTTCAACAGCTTCAATTGCAAAATTTATGCCAGTTGAATCAGTTGGTGGTTTCTTAATGGAAAAAGAAGTTAAATATATTGAACCAATGGTAAAAAATCCTGCAAAACCAATGATTGCTATTATTGGTGGTGCAAAAGTTTCATCAAAAATTGCAGTTCTTGAAAGTTTGCTTAAAAATGCTTCTGCTCTTGTAATTGGCGGTGGTATGGCTTATACATTCCTAAAAGCGCAAGGTTATAAAGTTGGAAAATCTTTAGTAGAAGATGATTTTATTGATACAGCAAAGAAATTGCTAAAAGAAGCAGATTCAAAAGGTGCAAAAATCATTCTTCCTGTTGATCATGTTGGAGCTAGTGAATTCTCACCAGATGCAAAAGCTGTAGCTATCGATGGAAAAGATATTCCTGATGATTTGATGGCTATGGATGTTGGTCCAAAAACAATTGAAGAATACAAAAACGTTATTTCTTCTGCAAAATCTATTGTATGGAATGGACCTGTAGGTGTATTTGAATTTGATGCATTTGCAAAAGGAACAGAAACAGTTGCTAAACTTGTTGCAGAAGCAACAGGACGTGGTGCTA
Source organism: Treponema sp. (assembly GCA_012513125.1). Lineage (GTDB taxonomy): Bacteria > Spirochaetota > Spirochaetia > Treponematales > Treponemataceae > Treponema_D. The sequence continues at coordinate 6,985 of JAAZCS010000231.1, forward strand.
TGACTGTTGTTGGTGGCGGTGATTCAGTTGCTGCTGTAAACAAATTCCATTTAGCAGATAAAATGAGCCATGTATCTACAGGTGGTGGTGCATCTCTTGAATTCCTTGAAGGCAAAACTCTTCCAGGAATTGCAATTCTTGCTACTAAATAGTTTATAAAAGTAAAAACATATAAATTTTATGCAAAGGCGCATCTGAATTATTCTAATTTATTTAGAATTTTTGGGTGTGCTTTTTTTTTATTTTAATAAAAACTTTACTACAAAAACATGTCGGGTATATAATTAAAAATCATTTATACGGAGGTATGTATATGAAAATTGACAAGCTTATAAAATCTATGGAAGCGGTAAAAACATATTGTTCGGCAACTATGTTGGAAGATATTGATTGTGTTTTGGAATTATAAAAGAAAATGAAATCAGAAGGAATTGAAGATCCTATGGAAATTGATTATTCGGAAATAAATAAAAAATAAGTTATAGGTGTATTTGCACATGATAGGCACATTTTGGTCATTGGTACCAGCGTTAGTAGCAATTGCTTTGGCGTTGATTACGAAAGAAGTTTATTCTTCTTTGTTTATTGGAATTACTATTGGAGGGTTTTTTTACGCCATTTCTGCATCAACTGGATTTACATTAAGCGGTGTTATAACTCATATTTTGAACGATGGCATGATTAGTCAACTTTCAGATTCATATAATGTTGGTATTTTAATTTTTCTTGTCATTCTTGGAATTATGGTTGCCTTGATGAATAAAGCCGGAGGATCGGCTGCTTTTGGTGATTGGGCAAAAAAACATATCAAGTCAAAAATTGGTGCTCAATGTGCCACAATTTGCCTTGGAATTTTAATTTTTATTGATGATTATTTTAACTGTTTAACTGTTGGCAGTGTTATGAAACCTGTAACAGATAAATATCACGTTTCTAAGGAAAAATTAGCTTATTTAATCGATTCTACCGCAGCTCCAATTTGTATTATTGCCCCAATTAGTTCATGGGCTGCAGCCGTTTCTGGTTTTGTTGCGGAAGGTGAAAATGGAATCGCTTTGTTCTGTAAATCAATAGGTTATAATTACTATGCACTTTTTACAATCGTAATGATTTTTGTATTAGTCTTTATGAAATTTGAATATGGTCCAATGGCAAAATATGAAAAAGCCGCAGAAATGTTAAAAGATATAGATGTTAAGAAAGATGATTCTGACCAAAAAGGTTCTGTTCTTGATTTGGTAATTCCTATTGCAGTTTTAATTATTATGTGTGTTCTTGGAATGATTTATAGCGGTGGTTTCTTCACAAAAGATAGCGAATCTTACTTGAATTTTATTGAGGCTTTTGCTAATTGCGATGCTTCTGTTGGATTGGTAATGGGTTCTCTTGCGGCATTGATTATAACTGTAATAATGTATTGCGTAAAAAAATCCTTGAATTTTAAAGATTGTATGGCATGTATTCCTGATGGTTTTAAAGCAATGGTTCCTGCAATTTTGATTTTAACTTTGGCATGGACACTAAAATCTATGACAGATAGTTTGGGTGCTAAAGAATTTGTAGCTAACGTTGTAAGTGGAAGTGCAGAAAGTTTAATGAATTTCTTGCCGGCAATAGTTTTTGTTATTGCAATTGGTTTGGCGTTTGCAACAGGAACATCATGGGGAACTTTTGGAATTTTAATTCCTATTTGTATAGCGGTATTCCCAAATGCTAGTGATCCATTAAGAATCATTTGTATTTCTGCTTGTATGGCTGGTGCGGTTTGTGGAGATCATTGTTCTCCTATTTCTGATACAACTATTATGGCGAGTGCGGGTGCACAGTGTAATCACGTAAATCATGTTTCTACACAGTTGCCTTATGCAATTACGGTTGCAGTTGTTTCATTTATTTCATTTGTTATAGCAGGATTTACAAAATCTTCCATTTTGTCTTTTGTTGTAGGAGTAGTTCTTCTTGTAGGATTCTTATTCTTTATGAAAAAAACACAGGCTAAAAAAGTTATAGCAGCATAAGTTTTATTGAATAAAACAATCATTTTTATTATTATAATTTGAATCGGTTCTAAAAATATCGATTCAAATTATTTTTTTTTGAGGAAATTATCTTTTTCTCATTTAGGAGTCTTTATGGCACGTACAAAATATATAGCAGGTAACTGGAAAATGAACACAAGCAAAGCAGAAGCTGTTGCTCTTGCAAAAGATCTTGTTGCTCAGTTAAAAGGTAAAACAAATAAATATATGATAGGAGTTCCTTTTGTATATCTAGACGCAGTAAGTCAAGTTGTAAAAGGTTCAAATATTATTCTTGCGGCTCAAGATGTAGCTGCAACTTCAAATGGTGCTCATACTGGTGAAGTTTCAACAGAAATGTTAAAGGATTTAGGTGTTGAATGTGTAATTATTGGACATTCAGAACGCCGTCATGAAATTGGTGAAAGTGATGAACTTATCAATAAAAAGGTACGTCGCGCTTTATCTCAAGGTTTGGATGTTGATCTTTGTATTGGTGAACTTCTTGCTGAAAGAGAAAGTGGAGATGCAGAAAATGTTTGTGCATTCCAGCTTTCTGCAGACCTTGCTGGTGTTTCAGAAGAACAAATGAAAAAAGTTACTATTGCTTATGAACCAGTTTGGGCAATTGGAACTGGAAAAACAGCAACTCCAGAAGATGCTGAATCAATTCATAAATTTATCCGTGGTTATATCGCAAAATTATATAGCAAAAAAGTTGCTGATGAAGTAATTATTCAATATGGTGGATCAATGAAAGCTTCAAATGCTAGCGAACTTCTTTCACAGCCTGATATCGATGGTGGTTTGATTGGTGGTGCTTCACTTAAAGCTGAAACATTTGTGCCAATTTGCACAGTTGGTTGCTAGTTTATAGTTTATGTAAAATAGAATAAGCTATTCTGTCGGAATTATTCGATTGAATAGCTTATTTTTTTTAAATATTTTTTGAAGGATAATCTTTTAGCTCTGTATTTTTTAATCCCTTGAATTGACCTAAAGGTATTATTCCGTTATATTTATATGAAAATTAGATTTTATCCAATTGAGAAGATTGGATTGGAGTTGTAGAAATATGGGTACTGTTGGTATTATTCTCTTAGTTGCTTTTATAGTTGTTTGTGTTTTATTGATTTTCTTAGTTATCGTTCAAGATGATGGAGAAAATGGAATGGGCGGTTTATTAGGCGGCCGAGGAACAGCAGCTTTCGGATCTCATTCAGCTAGCGTTTTGACTAAAACAACAACAGTTCTTGTTATATTGTTTTTCGCTTTGGCATTTGGATTAGCTCTTGTAAATAAAAAACCAAAGCTTGATAAAGATTTAATCCCTACAGCTGCAGAAACTACACAAGATTCTACTTCTAGTGTTACTGCTCCTGCAAATGAATGGTGGAATTCAGAAGAAACAGCTGAATAGGCTACATAATCCGATTTTTCGGATTATTGGATGAGATTTTTCTTGTCCATATCATAAATAAAAAGAAGAAAATCAATGTTAAGTAGTTTTATCACACCTCAATCTATAAAGATTGATTTAGAGAGTACAGAAAAAGAGGAATGCTTTGCTGAATTGTTGGAAGTAATTGTAAAAAAATATCCAATGATTGATAGACGTTGTTCATTGCAAGCATTGATTACTAGAGAAGATAAAAAAAGCACAGCAATTTTTCCTCATATAGCTGTCCCTCATGCTGTTACTGATTCTGTTAATGGGATGGCTCTTGCTATTGGAATATCAAAACAGGGAATTCCATTTGATTCAGTAGAATCAGAAGGTAAAACAGAAATTGTAAATATAATTTTTGAATTGTTTTTTGAGGAAAAAGAAATGGAAGTTCATCTTCATGCATTACGTGATGTATTAAGAATTGCAAATAATCCGAACTTTATTTCAGAAGCATTAAAAGCCACAACTTCACAGGAAGTTTATGATTTGATTGTTTCTCTTGAATATTAATTCATACAGAGGTATCTATGTTAAACAACGAAGATGAAATCAATACAATTGATCATTTGTTACAAGTAGAGAGAAATGCATCGGGATTAATCGATGATGCAAAAAAAGAAGCTGAAAATAGAATTCAAGAAGCAAAAAATAAGTATAATGCAGAATTTAAGAAAAAATACGATGCTTTTATTAAAGAAAGTGAGTTGAAATATCAAAAAGATATTGAAGAAATAAACATAAAACACAATAACTCAATACAAGATTTTGAAAATCAGTTGAAGGCGGAAGAAATAAATAAAAGCAAATTTAATTCTTATCTAAAGCAAATTATTACGACTAATTAGTCTGAGGCAAAATGTGGACAAATCAGGCGCTTATTCATATATCTATGCAAAAACTAGTGGAATTCTAAGTAAGTCTTTTGTAGGACCAAAAGTTGAAAAATTGTTTGAATTTAAAAAACTTTCCGATTTGTGGACAATTCTTTTTAATAAGCCTGTTCCTCTTTTGCCAGAAGTTCTTTTGGCGGGTGCAATAGAAAAGGAAGCTTTTAATAATTTTTTAACTCAATACTCAAAAATTTTGAATTTATTTGATAAGCCAGATGAAATCTTAAAAACTCAGTTAGCTATATATGAAGTAGAAAATTTAAAGGAAATTTCAGCTGCTTTATGTGCAGAAGAGAAAACCTGTCCTCCATTGATTGATATAGGACCGTTCGCAACAATTCGTAAAGAGTATTGGCCCGACTTGCAAAAAATTACAGAAAATACAGAATATTCATGGTACAAAGTGGCTCCTTCAATTCATCAGCAGCAGTTAATGGAATATCGTCTTGATGAACAATTTATAAGAAAGGTTTGGATGTCTGCACAAAAAGTAAAAGGTGAAGGAAAAAAAGCCTTGATAGAGTTCGTTCGTGAAGATTATTCATTAAGAAATATAATTTGGGCATTAAGGTTAAAAGTAAATTATCAATTCACAAAAGAAGAGATAATGAATGAGCTTTTTTACGTTACAGAAAGTGCAAATTTGGAAGATCCAATTGCAAATGGTGTTCTTCAAATAATTGATAAACAGATAGATGTTTATGAAGATTGGTTTGATTGGAAATATAAATCATACTTAAATCCTCATGTTGATGGTGAAGTTTGGTGTGTGTCTCCAAGTTGGATAGAAAAAAAAGCAAGGTTGATGATGAATAAAAAAGCAATGACACTTTTTCATCAGTATCCTTTATCAACGGCATCTATTTTTGCATGGTCAGAAATTAAGCAGTATGAGCTTACGTCAATTAGAACTGCTGTTGAAAGTATTAGATTAAATATTAATTCAGATGAAGCTATGAAAACAGTTGCTGTTTTATAGACGACTTTCAGTATTATAAATAAGAGGTAATTAATGGCAAGAACTACAGAGATGCGTTTGATAGAATTGATGGTCTTGAAGCAGGATATATCTTCTGTTATTGAGTACATTGGCAAAAAAGGTAGCTTTCAATTCCAATCAAAATTCGACGATTCAAATAAAAAAGATATAAAAACTGATAGTGATAATCCTCTTCTTGATTTAAATGGAAAATATTATGAACAGCTTTCAAAAGCGGCTGTTTTTTTAGGTGTAGAACTTGATTCACTGGACTTGGAAAAATGTTCAGCTCCAACTGATGAAGATGTAAAAGAAGCGGGCAATTTCTTAACAACATACAATGATTTATGTTCAAGAATAACTGCTACAGCTGAAAATGCAACAAAAGTAAATGACGCTTATAAAGAGGCAATGGCTTTTTCTAATTTAAAGGTTTCTTATTCAGAGTTGGATAACTTATCTTTTTTGTCATTAAAAATCGGAAAAATCATTCCTTCAAATTTTGATTCATTAAAAGAAGATTTACAAGATAATGCTGTTGTTGTTCCTCTTGGTGAAGATAAATCGCATATTCTAGTTGCTTCCTCTAAAAAAGGACGCTTTGCATTGGAATCAGTATTAAAAAATTATGATTTTGTTCCAATGGAAATTCCTCAAGAATTTAAGGGTGTTCCTTCAAATATATTGGATAGTCTTAGAAAAAATAAATTTGAATCTGATGATAAAGTAAAAGAACTTGAAAAAGAAAAAGAAAATTTTACAGAAACACATAAGGATATTTTAAATCGACTTGTTGGTTCGTTTTCTATTGGAATGCAAATTGTTGAAGTTCAGAAAAAACTTGAATCGACAGAACTTGTTTATAAAATTACAGGATGGATTCCTTTTTCTGAGTGTAATTCATATATGAACGAATTGGATGAAATGACAGAAGGCAGAATTGCAATGAGGCAGTTTGAACCACAAGAAGTTCCTTCAATTATGTCAAAAAAAGAACAAGTTCCTGTAAAACTTACACATGGAAAATTCGTTAAGAGTTTTGAACGAATGATTTTTAGTTATGGTTCCCCAGTTTATGGAACAATTGATCCAACTCCTATTATAGCAATTTTCTTTACTGTATTATTTGGAATAATGTTCGGAGATTTGGGGCAAGGGCTTGTTTTCCTTTTGGTTGGAATTTTGATGGCGGCAAAAGTTATCAAAGTTGGCGGATGGAATAAATTTGCTCCTATTTTTATGGCTATTGGAATTTCAAGTTCGATAATGGGCTTGTTGACGGGTGAGTTTTTCTCAAATGAAACATTACTTGAACCTTTTGCTATGTGGGTAACTGGTCTTTTTGGAACACCTCATGCTCCAATTCTAAAACTGATGCCATCGTCTGATCCTTCTTCAATTACAGCTATGTTTGGTGTTTTTGGAGTGGCTGTTGGAATTGGATTTATTATTAATACGATTGGTCTTGTAATCAATATTGTAAACAATATTATTTTGAAAAAATATTCAGAAGCGTTCTTTGGGAAAAATGGATTAGCTGGTGCTTTGTTTTTCTGGTATGTTGTAATCTTAATTTTAAGAATATTTTTATTCAAACATGCAATTGCAACTTATGATTGGATTGTAATTTGCGTAACATTGTTTTTTGCAGCTTTTGCTGAACCTTTTGAAAGAAAATTGGAAGGAAAATCGACTTTATTTGAAAATGGAGTTGGTTCTTACATAATTTCCGGCTTTGTTGAACTGATTGAAGTTATTTCAAATTATCTATCAAATTCTGTAAGTTTCGTCAGAGTTGGTGCTTTTGCATTGTCTCACGCTGTTTTGGATTTTTTAATCTTGACACTAACTGAAATGTGCGGAAGTATAGGTGGTATTTTTGTATTGATTGCTGGAAATGCAATTATTATTGTTCTTGAAGGTATGATTGTAGCGATTCAGGTTATTCGTCTTCAATATTATGAATTCTTTTCTAAGTTCTTCCATGAAACTGGCAAGGAGTTCAAACCTTTCAAATTTGAATATGTAAAATAATAAAAAACAGAAATAGTATTTCTGAAAAGATAAAATAAAAGAGGAAAAATAAAATGAAAAAACGATTTCTATGTGTATTAGCTATATTGGCATTTTGTTCAATAGCTGCTGTTGCTGCAGAAAGTGCAGATAGTACTACTGCTACTGAGGTTTCTGCAAAGTCATCTTCAGGTGTAAAATATTTAGCTGCTGCTTTGGCTGTTGGATTAGCTTGTATTGGTGGTGGAATGGCTGTAGGTAAAATTGGTGCTGCAGCAATGGGTGCAATGAGTGAAAATGCTGAACTTTCTGGAAAAGCTCTTCCTTTCGTAGGACTTGCAGAAGGTATTTGTCTTTGGGGAATGCTTGTTGGTGTACTTATCCTGATAATGTAAATTAGGTAAGGAAAAAACGTTGAAATTTTTTATCATTGGGCAAAGAGAAATAGTTTTAGCTTTTCGTTTGATTGGTGTTGAAGGAATAGTTGCAGATAAAAGAGAAACCGTTCTAGATGCTTTTAATAGAGTGACTGGAAAGGGTGGAGTTGCAAATGTTCCTTCAGAAGAACTTCCAAGAGTGTTAATCTTAACGGAAGAAGCTGCAAGTCAGATTGAAGATGAAGAAATTGAGTGGCAAAAAACAGGAAAATTTCCTTTAATAGTTGAAGTTCCAGGCTTAAATGGACATTTGAAGGGAAAGAAGTCTTTGTCGGATTCAATAAAAGAAGCTATTGGAGTTCAAGTTTAATAAATTAGTAATAAATTTTATAGGCTATTCATAATATAAAAAAAAGAATAGCTTAGAAGAGGAAGAAATAATGCAGGAATTAAGATCAACCGAGATTCTGGATAAAGAGATTCAATCAGATGCAAGAAAAAAAGCTGAAAATATATTAAAAAAAGCAGATTCGGATTGTGAAAATATTCTTTCTTCTGTTAATGAAAATCTTGATGTTGCAAAAAAAGAAAAAGAAGCTTTGTATAAAAATAAAATTAAAGCTTACAAAAATAATCAAGATGCTGCTATTCCATTGGAAAAACAAAGATTTGAAGTTCAGTTTATTCAGGATTCAATAACAAAAGAAATAAATGAGTATTTAGTTTCACTTTCGGAAGATGAAAGAATGGAACTAATAATGAAAGATTTGAATAATAAAATGTCTTTATTAAAAGATAAGAAAGTAAATTCTTATGTTTATGGTTTTGATTTAAAAGACATATCAGCAAAATTAAAGAAAAATTTAGGTGCAAACCTTTTGAAATGTGAAAAAACAGATTTTGGAAGAATGATTGTAGAAGATGAATGCAAGCTAGAAATAAATGAAGGTGTAATTCTGGAATCAGAAGATAAACAATTTAGATTTCGCTTGACGTTGTCGGAAATAATTTCTGAAATTATGAAAAAATATAGAATGGAATTGACTGAAAGTTTATTCGGAGGAAATATATGATTGAAGGTAAAATAACACGTATTTCCGGTCCTATTGTTTATGCACAGGGACTTGATTCATGTGGATTATATGATGTTGTCGCTGTAGGTGAAAAAAAACTTATCGGTGAAATTATACGACAGAATAAAGGAAATGCGACAATTCAAGTTTACGAAGAGGATACTGGAATGTATGTTGGTGAAAAAGTTACCTGTACAGAGCGTCCATTATCTTTGCGGTTGGGGCCTGGACTTGTTGGTAATATTTATGATGGTATTCAACGTCCTTTGCAATCAATGTTTGAAGACAATGGAGTCTTTTTGTTACCTGGAAAACAGACAGAGCCGCTAGATACAGAAAAAAAATGGCATTTTGATGCATATGAAAATATTAAAACTGGTGCAACCATTTCAAAAGGAATGGCAATTGGCACTGTAAAAGAAACTGAATCAATTACTCAAACAATAATGATTTCTCCTTCCATTCGTGGAACAACTCTTAAAACTTTTAAGGGAAGTGGAGATTATACAATTGGCGAAGTTATTGGAACAACTGAGTTTGATGAAGAAATTTGTCTTTCGCAATATTGGCCTGTAAGAAAACCAAGACCTTATGCTCAGAAATTGGCTGTAACAGAACCGTTAGTAACTGGACAAAGAGTTATCGATGTTTTCTTTCCTCTTTCAAAAGGTGGAACTGCTGCA
>JAAZCS010000232.1 GCA_012513125.1 Treponema sp.
AATACCCGTTCCCATTCCGAACACGGAAGTCAAGCTCTCTTACGCCGATGATACTGCTCTTTAGCGGGAAAGTAGGTAGCTGCTGGCTTTTTTTATTTTTAAATCTTTTTTTTATAAGAGAATATTATGCTTTTTATTTTTGATATGGGTGGTGTTGTTACAAATACAGCTTTCTATATAAACGATATATGTGAAAATTTGAATATATCGGAAGAAAACTTTTATGATTATATAAAAAATAAAAAAGATACTGAAAATGATTTGTTTTCCATGTTGACCACAGGGAAAATTTCAACTAATGAATTTTGGAAAGAATTTCAAAAAAAATCACAAAAAGTTATTGAAACAGATTATTTTTATGCAATGTTTCATCCTGTCGTAAATGAAGATGTGAAAAACATTATTCTAGATTTAAAAAGAAAAAATAGAGTGGTTTGTGGAACTAACACAATTGAAAGTCACTATTTAAATCACATGCAAAATGGTGATTATTCAATTTTTAATCAAACATATGCTTCTAATAAAATGGGTGTTAAAAAGCCTGATATAAAATTTTGGGAAATAATATTAAAAGCGGAAAAGTCTGTTGCCTCTAACACTTTCTTTATTGATGACAAAAAAGAAAACTGTGAAGCTGCTAATAAAATTGGAATAAAAACCTTTAATTATAAAAATTCTGAAGAATTATATCAAGAAATCAAAGAGTGGATTTAATTATTCCAGTTATATAACTATCATTATCTATAATCAAATTATAAAATATATACTTTTTATCTAATATTTACTATAATTGGTATTATGAATAATTATGCAAGGATTTTTTTAAATCCAAATGAAGAACGAGAATTGTTACAAGGATTTACTTGGGTTTTTGATAATGATATATCACATGTAAAATATTTTTCTAATGATGGTAGTGGTTGGAAGGATTCAACATTAAAAGAATGCAAAATTGAAGATGGAAGTGGTGTTGAAGTTTTTACTAAAGCAGGTGGATTTATTGGAACTGGTATTATAAATAAAACTTCAAAAATTACAGTTAGGATTATTTCACAAGAACATGCAGATCAAATATTTAATGATATAAAAGGTTTTTGGGAAAAAAGAATTCAGAATGCAGTTAGTATCCGAAAGGTTCATTATAATGAAGATGATTCTTATCGTTTAATTTTTGGTGAAGCTGACTTTATTCCAGGATTAATTGTTGAAAGATTTTGTGATGTAAATAAAAAAGTCTATTTAGTAATTCAATTTTTATCTTTGTCGTGTGATGTTTTCAAAAATGAAATTATTGACGCATTGGAAAAAACGTGCAACCCAGATGGAATTTATGAAAGAGATGATGCTGGTATACGTGATAAAGAAGGACTTCCTGAGCAGTCTGGTTGGATAAAAGGAAATCAGAAAGAAACAACAATTGTTATTAAAGAGAATGGATTATTGTTGAATGTTGATATTGCTCATGGTCAGAAAACAGGTTACTTCTTAGATCAGAAAGATAACAGAAAAGTTACTGCAAATTTCTGTAATGGTAAGCGAGTTTTAGATACATTTACTCATACTGGAGCTTTTGGCTTAAATGCATTTAAAAATGGAGCCAAAGAAGTTGTTTCTGTTGATATTTCTGAAGAAGCAGTTGAAATGGTAAACAAAAATATTAAACTTAATCATGCAGAAGACAAGATGACAGCGGTGTGTGCTGATGTTTTTGAGTTGTTGAAGAAATATGAAGAAGAAGAAAAAAAATTCGATGTGATTATTCTAGATCCTCCAGCTTTTACTAAAAGTGCAAAAATGATTGAAAAAGCTTATGGTGGTTATAAGGAAATAAATCTTAGAGCAATGAGATTGCTAACAAAAGGTGGAATTCTTGTTACTTGTTCCTGTTCTTATTTTTTTGATACAAATACATTCTATGATATGATAATGCATGCTGCCATGGATAGTCATAAAAGAGTTCAAATATTAGAAAAAAGGGGAGCGGGGATGGATCATCCTGTTTTACTTGGTTATCCTAAATCTGAATATTTAAAATGTGCTGTTTGCAGGGTTTTGTAAGTGGATTTTAATGATTCAAATTGCGTTGTAATTTTGGGGTCTACAGCTGTAGGAAAGACATCTGTAGGAGTAAAAGTTGCAAATGAATTAAATGGCGAGATAATTTCTGCTGATTCTAGACAAACATATAAATATCTTGATATAGGTTCTGGTAAAGATTTAAATGAATATGAAATTAGTGGTAACAAAATAAAATATCACTTGATTGATATTGTCGAACTTCCAGAAGAATATAATGTTTATAAATATCAAAAAGATTTTTATAAAGCATTTGATTCAATTCTTTTGAATAATAAATTTCCTGTTATTGTTGGTGGAACTGGTATGTATCTTGATTGTAT
>JAAZCS010000233.1 GCA_012513125.1 Treponema sp.
GAGTTCACTCTATGCTGATCGTGTTCTTGGCATTTCTAATGACAATATCACAAAAAGCATGGAAAAACTTTCATCTGGTGAACGCATCAACCGTGCAGGTGATGATGCTTCAGGACTTGCAGTATCTGAAAAGATGCGAAGTCAAATTCGTGGATTGAACCAAGCTAGTAAAAACATTGAGAATGGTGTTTCTTTCATTCAAACAACAGAAGGTTATTTAAATGAAACAACAGATATTCTTCAACGTGTAAGAGAGCTTTCTGTTCAATCTGCAAACGGTATCTACAGCGATGAAGACCGCATGCAGATTCAAGTTGAAGTTTCACAGCTTGTTGCTGAAGTTGATCGTATAGCAAGTCAGGCTCAATTCAATGGAATGAATATGCTTACAGGTCGATTTAGCACAGCTTCTGATAAAGTTATGCAGTTCCAAATCGGAGCAAACGTTGACCAGAACGCACGCGTTTACATTGGTACAATGACAGCTCAATCTCTTGGATTAAGAGGAGCTCAAGGTAGCGATGAACAAATTTCTATTGCTTCACCTGATCAAGCAAACATGGCAATTGCCACTGTTGACTCAGCTCTTACTAATGTTACAAAACAGAGAGCAGATCTTGGTGCATATCAGAATAGATTTGAGATGGCACAGAAAGGCATTAATATAGCAGCTGAAAATACTCAAGCTGCAGAAAGCCTTATTCGTGATACAAACATGGCAGATGAAATAGTTAATTTCACTAAAAACCAGATTCTCACACAAGCTGGTACTGCAATGCTTGCACAAGCGAACTCGCAATCACAAACTGTTCTTTCATTATTGCAATAGAACAAAAAAAACAAAGAGATTTCTGGATGTCATCTTTTTGATTTTAAACTTACAGGAGGGAAGCGCCTCCCTTCTGCTTTTTTTTCATGGAAGAAATAATTATTTAATGTAAGGAGGTGAACTTATGAATACAATTAATCAAAATTCAATAGTTCATGTGGCAATGGATGGCCAGTCTCTTTATGCAAATGCTAATAAAACAAAAACATCAACTGATACGTCAGTAAAAAAGACTGCATTAAATCCAATATCACCAAATGGTTCAGAAGCGGCTCAAGATTTAGCCCAAAATTTAGCTGAAACAAAATCAGATTCACAATATCTTCAAAAAATTTCCGAAGTAATAACAGGAAGAAAACTTCAATTCAATGTTAATAAAGATTTAGGCAGTGTTGTAGTTACAGTTATTGATTCAAACACAAATCAAGTGTTAAAGGAAATTCCTTCAGAAGATATGCAAAAATTAAAATTGAGACTCAAAAAAGTTCTTGGTTCTATAATCGACAAGATGGTTTAGTTTGTCATTTATATTTACGATAATTAAAGTATGGCAGGAATAAGTATACCAGGCATTTCAGACAAATATAAAACTCAAGAGACTATTGAAAGTCTTATGAAAGTGGAACGAATTCCATTAACACGAGAACAAAGTCAACTTGAAGATTATAAAGCACAAAGAGACGCCTGGAGAGAAGTAAATACAACATTATCCTCTTTAAGAGATGCTACAAAGACACTTTACTCTTTTGAAAATCCTTTTACTAGTAAAATATCTGAATCAACAGAAGAGTCAGCAATAACAGCAGACGCAAATAGAGGTGCTGATATACAATCTTTTAAAATAGATGTCATACAGCCAGCTACAGCAGATAGGTTTTTGACGAATGAACTTGATAAAGATTACATCGTTCCATCAGGAATTTACACATACAAAGTTAGCGACAAGCAACTGACTTTTAATTGGAAAGGTGGCTCAATAAGTGATTTTTCAACAGCTTTGAACAAAAGAGGAAATAATATATTAAAATCCATGATAATCGGTTCATCAGCTGGGAAAAAAACTTTATTAATTGAATCATTATCTACAGGAAAAGAAAATAAAATAATTTTTGAAGACCAAGCTGAAGTTTTTGCCAAGGATTCAGGAATGATTTCGCCAATAAAGCAAAATTCTATTTCATTTGGAAAAAACATATCCGAGCTTCTGCCAGTTCAAAAAATTGATTATTCAAAACAAGAAAGGATGCCTGAGCTCTCTTTATCAAAAATAAAATTCAACAATGGAAATACAACTGTATCACCTCGCGGTGCATATCAAATAAAAATTCCAGAATCAGTAAAATCAAACAAAAATATGCATATCACTTTTGCAATTCAAGCAAATAAAGTGGAAGACATAACAGAAGAGATAAATAATACTGCATTAGCTCCAGATATTCCAAATTCAGGATTTGTTGATTTTGAAGGAATTGTTGTAACTAATAATTCTTCAGAAACACTCTTATCGATTCCTGAAACACCTCCAACTCCCCTATCAGAAATCATAGACACTAATATTGTTTTTGCAATCATGAAAGATGGAACTGAAAAACAAATCTCAACTAATTCTATATTAAATGGCGATAAAACAGATATCGATTTATCAATAAGCGAATATCCTGACATTTCTGGAATTGCCATAAGAAATAAAAATACAGGTTATTCACTTGATGTTTCTTTATACACAACATTTGATTCATCACTTGTAGCAGGATATATTCCAAACAATCCTGTCTCCACAGCTGATGATGCCATAATCAAATATGAAGGTATTACAATAACACGACCTACAAACAAAATTGACGATGTTATTCCTGAAGTAACGTTAAATGTCCACGATAAAACAAATAAAACAGCCACAGTCTCAATAAAAACAGATAAAGAAAGTGCAAAAGACGCTTTGATTCAATTTGTTGGAAAATACAATCAAACAATTGCAAAAATAAATATTCTTTCACAAACAAAAAGCGACATAATTGATGAATTAGATTACCTATCTGATGATGAAAAGGAAAAAGAAAAAGCGAAATTAGGCATGTTTCAAACTGATTTTTCACTAACAAATATAAAAAGCAATATGAACTCAATAATATCCAATGGTTACAATTTTTCTGACAGTGCAACCATAACAATGTTATCACAAATCGGAATTGCAACAAACGCATCAGGTTTCTCTGGTTCTTATACACAAAGCAAACTACGAGGCTACCTCGAAATAGATGAAAAGAAATTAGATTCAGCTCTTGAAAATAATCTAAATGATATAAAAAGCATTTTAGGATATGATAGCGATGGTGATTTAATAATTGATTCTGGAATCGCATACAAACTCGATAAACAAATTTCAGCTTATACTCAAACAGGAGGAATTCTCGCGCTGAAAACATCAACTTTGGACTCAAGAATAAAATCTTCTGAAACGAAGATAACTAAACTAGAATCTCAAATGGAAACTAAAGAAGCAGAATTAAAAAGTGCGTATGGACAAATGGAAGGAACATTAAACAGCCTTGAATCTCAGCAAAATTCACTATCGAATTTTTCAAATAAACAAAGTAACTAATAGGAAGAAATAAATGAAAATATATGTAAACAATGAGCTTATAGAAGTTCAATTAGAAGGTGAAAAAAATATCGGAGACGTGTTAAAATCATTTGAAATTACTTGTGAAGAAAATAACGCCGCTGTTATAGGAATCATCATAGATGGAAAAAAAATAACTGCTGATGATTTTGATTCTGTTTCACAACAAGAATTTTCAGAATCAACTAAAATTGAATTTTCTGTCGTTACAGAACAAAATATAAAAGATTCATTTGCAAACCTTGCATCTCTATTTCAAGATTTATCAACTGCAATGGAAAATGTTCCAACACTTCTTCAAAACAACAAAAACAATGAAGTTGCAAACTCTATAACAAAACTTGCAGACAATATTGATTCATTCAGTCATATTGCGGCACTATCTTCCTTATTTCCTAATACATTTAGCGATATAAAAATTGACGACCAAGAACTTAACAATTTTTTCAATGATTTCTCGCCTATTTTGCTAGATTTTGAAAATGCATTAAAATCAAATGATTCGGTATTAATTGGAGATTTATCAGAATACGAAATTTGCCCAAGATTAAAATCACTATCAAAAGCTCTCATACAATTCACTAAATAATTATAAAGAGGAGAATTATTAATGAATTTAGACTATCAAGCAGGACAATCACCTATTCAAGCAAGACAGAACTTCTCAATTTTATTTGCTTTATTAATACTTGCCGTTATAATTTTATTCTTTACCATAATTTGGTTTTGTGTAAAAAAATATATTAATCACACAAAATCGGAAGAATATATTGAAAAAGAAAAGAATAGACTCACAAAATTTAAAGATATTACAAAAATTGCAAAAAAATATTTACTTTCATCTGAAGAACAATTAATGCTATGGGAAATTTGCAAATTAAATGCTTGTCCAAATATTACATACAAGATGAGAGACAATAACGAAATCATTAATTTATTTCGCAAAACCTATGATATTTTTAAAGTAAAAAAAGAATCTGAAGAAAAATTCTCTTCTTTATTCAAACTTTTGTACCACATTGAAATGATTATCACTCAAACAAAGAACATGAGTTCAACAAGGCAAATACCTTTGGAAACGGTAATATTTTATGTAACAAAAACTAATGAACAATACCCTTTGACGCTTATTCAAAACACAAAAGATTCCTTTTCTCTTGATATACCAGATTTTATTTACAAAACACCGATTAAACCTAAAGAACTCGAAAAAATTTCATTCTTATTTAAAACAAAAGATGGAGTTACGTACTCGTTTTCAACAAGAGTAATTAGATATCAAAAAACAACAGACAATGTAGTTGTTATGGTTGTTGCTCATTCTGACAATATTTTTACACAAGTTCAAAGACATTATAAACGTGAAGTTATTAATGACATTTGCTATTTTTCACCTGTAAGAATCAACAGAAATCATGTAAAAGATGAAGATGCTTTTATTTATTCTCCAAAAAAATATCAAGGAAAACTCATTAATATTTCAGGAGGAGGTTGCTGTATTTCAACACCTTTTCCTATCAGAGAAAATCAACATTTAAGAATTCTTTTACCTTCACTCGGAATCGATGAAAAGATTCTTGGTATAATCAAACGAACTCGAAAACTTGTAAATGGCGAATTTGCCATACATATTCAATTTATTAAATTTTCAATTAAAACACAAAATAAAATATTTGCTTATGTATATAAATTTGAGCTATAATATAAAGTTATATAATTAAGGCAGGTTACTTATTAATGAAAGTACTAGAAATGAAAAATATTGAACGTGAAGAAGGTCAAATATTCTATTTAAGAAAATACAAAGGAGAAGCTGTTCTTCAATTTCCTACAAACACACTCAATACTAAAATACAATTTACAATAGAAACTAATCCTCTTGGCAAAAAAAACATAGACCTTGCAATTCTTCAAGCAATCAACTACCCCTTATTGCCAGTTAGAAAAGCAATTTTAGAATATATTTTCACTGAAGAACTTGAAGGAAGGCTTCCTTGTTAACATTTACAACAAAAACCCCAGAAGAAACTATTGCTTTGGGGTACAAGATTGGACTTTTACTAAAAAAAGGTGATATTATTGCGATGCAAGGTACTTTAGCAGCCGGAAAAACGACTATAACAAAAGGAATTGCACAAGCTCTTGACATAAAAGATACAATAACAAGCCCAACCTTTTGCTTAATCAGCGAATACTCAGGTAAAATGCCTTTATACCACATGGATGTTTACAGATTAGATGGTGCAGAAGATTTTATAAACCTCGGTACTGATGACATGCTTTATGGAGAAGGTGTATCAATTATCGAATGGAGTGAAAAAATCATGAGCGAATTGCCAAAAAAAACAATAATAATGAATATCACCCCAAAAGATGATGGTTCCAGAATTATCACTTTAGATAATTGGAAAAATGGAGAAATAATTTAATGAAAGCTTTAGCTATAAATTCCGCAGTAACAAGATTATCTATTTCTTGCAAAAATGACGACCATATTGTTAGTGCAATTTACGATATTGGTATGAAACAATCAGAAACACTTCTTTCTGCTATTGAATATGTTATGGAAAAAGCAAATGTAAAAGTGGAGGAATTGAATTATAGTGCATTAAGC
>JAAZCS010000234.1 GCA_012513125.1 Treponema sp.
CTTCACTTTCATTTTTGCCACCTTCAGTCTTGTTTACAGCGGCAATAACTTTATTCCAGTACGGACGCATTTTCAGAATAAATTCTTCGTCTTCTCCTGTAATAATTCCAGCTTCAAGTAGCAGAATAACAACATCAGCTTTTTCAATCATTGCCAAAGATTTTTCTACAACATATTCATCAAGTTCAGCTTCTATTGTGCCTAAATCGCGTTGAAGTTTATAACCGCCAGTATCAACAAGGTGAACAGGTTTATCATTAATGATTGCGGTTGATTCAACAGGATCTCGTGTAACACCAGGTGTCGGGTTTGTGATGGCAATTCTTTTGTGAAGAAATCTATTGAATAAAGTCGATTTTCCAACATTTGGACGACCTGCAATAACAACAACAGGTAGACCTTCATATTCTTTGTTTCTGAGAGCTGAAACTTTTATATCTTCTGATTCATTTTCTTCAATTTTTGGTTTTGAGAAATCAGGTTTTATTTTCTTTTTTGGCATAAAAAATCCTTATTTGTCTGTAATAGGTTTATAAGCAGTTACTTTATATTGAAGTAAAAGTGAATGAAATTCAACAAGATTTTTTACACCAAATTCCCTAAAAATTAAGCTCATTTCGCGTTTTACAAGAGATTCGCTTATGAAGAATTTTGCAGCTAATTCTTTATATGAAGAAGATTTATTAAAATATTCAAAAGCTAAATCAGTTTGTCTTTGTGTAAGATTAAAATTGTATAAATTTAATTCATCACCAATGTTAGGTAATTTTGGATTGAGTAGTTGATATTTTGTAATTGGCAGAAGAGATTTTAATAAATTTTCAACTTGTAAGAAAACATAGGCAAATAGAAACAAAATAAAAGTAAAGGATACAAGTGCAAAACAATAAGCAAATATGTGATGCGGAATAAGAGCTATGATTATTACATTCCAGATTAAAGCAATAATTATCAATTTTCTCTTTGCGTTTGATTTAAAATATCCATGAACATAGAGAAACACAACTATTGTAAAATAAAGTAATGTTCCAAGAATTTCTTGTTCATAGTAAACAGTTAGAACGCTCTGAATGAAAAGTACAATTATTTCAAGACTTAAATGGTTTGGTGAAAAAATTAAAAAGATACTCAATAAGACACAAAATCCATTTAAAATTGGATAAACGATATGTGGATAAGGTATAAGTGTTGTTTGAAAAGTGCTTACAAAAACACTCATAAGAAAAGAAAAAGTAATAATCAAGCATGATGATATATGCATCAATTTTTGAATGAATTTAAGTTTTGTCATAATTAATCCCTTTAAAGGTTGTTCAATTTTTGTGCGGAAATTGCTTCTAATTCTTTTATGGTGAATCGTGAAAGCAATTCTTTTGTGCTTGAAATTAATTTTGGACTCATACTTAAATTTCGTATTCCCATTCCGGCAAGAACCATAACGCTGTCATGTCTTCCTGCCATTTCTCCGCAGACAGATAGTGGAATATCTGCTTGAGAAGCTGAAACTACTATATTTTGTATTAATCGTAATACTGATAAACTAAATTCGTCGTAAAGGTTGGAAACATATTGATTCTCTCTATCAATACCTAATGTGTATTGAGTTAAATCATTTGTTCCTAATGAGAAAAAGTCGCTCGTTTTTGCAAGACAATCTGATATTATTGCTGCGGCTGCGGTTTCAATCATTATTCCAACAGGAACATCTTTTTTATATTCAATTTGCTCATTATCAAGTTCTTTTTGTACTTCATCAACAATTTCCAAGCATTTTTTTACTTGGTCAACACTTGTGATTAATGGAAACATTATGTGTAAATTTCCGTAAACACTGGCACGGTACAAAGCCCTTAACTGAGTTTTTAAGATTTTTGGATAAGTAAGGCTAAGTCGAACAGCTCTAAGACCCATCAATGGATTTTTTTCATTAATAATTGGAATATCAACAGAGTTGATTAGTTTATCACCGCCGGCATCAAGTGTTCGTATTGTAACAGGTTTGTCACCCATTGTTTGAAGAACTGTTTTGTATGCATTAAGTTGTGATTCTTCGCTAAAAGAACGAGCAGCTGTATTTACAGAAATCTCATTTTGACTCATATAAAGAAACTCAGTTCTAAAAAGACCAATACCGTCAGCACCTTCATCAAATGCAATTTTTGCTTCTTCAGGAGTTCCAATATTTGCAAGTACTTTGAATTTTACACCATCTTTTGTTTCAGCTTCTTTATTTTGGAATGCTCTAAGCGATAGTTTATGTTGATATTCTTTTCTTATTTGTGCTTTATATTCATCAATAGTGTTTTTATCTGGGCTTACAAGAAGTTCGGCAGTTTTTCCATCAATAATGGCAATTACACCATTGTGAATTTTCTTGCTGATATAGTTGAGTCCGACGATTGTAGGAATTCCATAGTTTTTTGCAAGAATTACAACGTGACTAGAAACGCCCCCTTCTGTTAGTGCCAAGCCCGCAATCTTCTTTTTTGAAAGAACAATAGCATCGGCTGAACTCAAAGATGTGGCAATAATGACAGAACCATCAGGAACTTGATTTATATCAAAAGGGTGAACATCTAGCATTTCATCTAGAACTCGTCCGAAAATATCAGTTATGTCTTGTGCTCGTTCTGAAAGATACGCGTTATCTACGTTTCTAAGTTTTTTTGCATATTCTTCAGCTTTTGTTTGAATTGTATATTCAATATTGTAAAGTTCTTTTTCGTAATAATCTTTTACTTCTTTTTTGAAAACAGGATCACATAGCATTAAAATATATGTTTCAAAAATTTCGCGTTGAATTTTATCTTGTTCAGAATTTTTTGATAACGTATTTAAATGATCTGTTAAACTAAGAGTAACGGTTTGAACAGCAGCTTCAAATTGAAGCCATCCTTCATTTAATTCGTCAATTTTTATGTGATGTTGAGGAATGGCACGTTGTACCGCGTCTGGTATTACAAATGTAGTGCCAATGCCTGTTCCTTCTGCGGCGGGGATGCCAAGAAAAACTTCCATATATTGAAAATATTATATCGATAGAAAAACTAGGTGTCAAATATTTGGTGTTTACAAGATGCTTTTTCTAAGTTAATAATAGTAAATATGACAGTTTTACCTATTTATGCGTATTCGTTTAGTGAAGCATTTTTAATTTTTATTTTTTTTAGCGTTTTTGGCTGGGTTTGTGAAGTAGCCTTTGTCGGAATTTTTTCTGAACACAAATTCGTGAATAGAGGAATGTTGCATGGACCTTTGTGTCCAATTTACGGTTTTGGTGGATGCACAATTCTGTTGTTGCCTGAACAGGTGTTAGCGTCTTGGGTAATTTTGTTCGTCAGTTCAATGATTCTGTGTACTGTTTTGGAATATTTTGTAAGCTGGCTTTTGGAAAAAATCTTTCATACACAGTGGTGGGATTATTCAAAAAATAAATTTAATCTAAATGGACGTATTTGTCTTTTAAACTCAATTCTTTTTGGTGTTTTAGGATTGCTTGTTGTTCATTTTATTCAGCCATATGTATTAAAATTTTTAGCTTTTATTGGTGACAAATGGATTAAATATTTGGCAGAAGGAATTTTTTGCATTCTTGTTGTAGATATAATCATTACAGTGAGAAAAC
>JAAZCS010000235.1 GCA_012513125.1 Treponema sp.
TTTCACAATCCGAAAACAACGAACTTCCAACAGAAGGCAAAGCAATGTCAGATTTATCTTCATAATTAATTGCAATAACATCATTTTTCTGAGCTAATTGAATTAATGGTTTTTGCCAATCTGCACTTCTAAAATCAGAAAGAATAAAAACAAGCGAACGTTTTTTTAGTATTCTACCACTTCCAGTTAATGCGTTAGCCAGAACAGAGCCTACTTCCCCGCCATCATTCAGTTCATCCAAATGAGTTAACAAAATCATTGTTGTTTCTTTTCCAGACGACGGATTTAGACAGAAATGATTTTTTCCGTCAAAAAATACAGCCCCAATTGGACAATTATTTAATTCTGCCGCAATTGCAATTAATGCTGCTGTTTCCGCCGCCACTTCATATTTCGTTTTTTTGTCAATTCCATATTGCATCGATAATGATCTATCAACAATAAGAAACATCTGCAATTCTCGCTCTTCTTCAAAAACCTTTACAAACGGCTTACCCATTCTTGCTGTAACATTCCAATCAATAGAACGAATATCATCTCCGCGAATATAATCACGTACTCCAGAAAATTCTATTCCCTGTCCACGGTTTTGTGACCTAAAATTCCCAGACTTTATGCTCTGTGCAAATTCATTCGCCTCAATTCGTAAATAAGACGCTTTTTTTACAAGAGAATCCCTATTATCAAATAATGAATGCTTCATTTACGGAACCGGTATAAAATCTAAAATTCTTTTAATTATTTCATCTGTTGTAACATTATCAGCTGATGCCTCATATGACAAAATCAAACGATGTCTTAAAACATTCAAAGCAACTCTTTTTATGTCTTCGGGCAAAACAAAAGTTCTTCCTTGCAAAATAGCGTTGACTTTTGCACATTGTAAAATTGCAATTCCTGCTCGTGGAGAAGCACCAAATGTTATATATCTTGTTATATCTTTTGAAGAAGAAAATGAATTCTGCTTTATATTTTGATTATTTTTATTTACTTCAGCTCGAGTCACTTTTAATATTGTTACAATATATTCAATTATCTTTTCATCTGTTGTAACATTTGCAATACTTTCTTTCAATTTGGAAATATCACTTATTGTAAAAACTTTTTCTACAGGAATTGAAGCCGCATTTCCACAAGTCTGAACAATCTTTACTTCATTTTCAAATGTGGGATAATTGATAACTAATTTCATCAAAAACCTATCTAATTCTGCTTCTGGAAGAGTATAAGTTCCTTCTTGATCAATTGGGTTTTGAGTTGCTAGTACAAAAAATGGAGATGGCAATTTATATGTTTCTTCACCAATTGTTATCTGATGTTCTTCCATCGCTTCCAACATTGCTGATTGAACTTTTGAAGGGGCTCTGTTTATTTCATCAGCTAAAACCACATTTGCAAAAATAGGACCTTTTCTAACTGAAAAAACATTTTTACTTTGCTCAAAAACCAACGTTCCTGTTACATCGGCCGGTAGCAAATCTGGGGTAAACTGAATTCTTTTGAAATCAAGCCCAAGAATATCAGAAACAGTTTTCACTGTTAACGTTTTTGCCAATCCTGGAACACCTTCCAATAAAACATGTCCACCAGCAATAAAAGCAATCAAAATATCATCAATTAATTCTTCTTGACCAACAAGTCTTTTTGTAGCCTCTTTTCTGTATTTATCTATAATTGTTTTACAAAATTCTATATCCATTTCCATTATTTTTTCCACCTTGCATAATTTATTTCTATACAATTATTTACATTCGTTTGCATTTTATGTATATTTATACATTTTTTTGCATAATCTTGACAATAATCTATCAATTTAGAATAATAATCTATCATGTTAAATCCTTTAGCACAAGAATTGAATAATATTCTCTCAAATTCTGTTATAGACTTTCTCATTTCTGACATGGGAAAAAGATTGTATTTTCCAAATGGGATTATTGCCCAAGGTGGAGAAGCCGCAAAATCAGCACATTTAGCAAATGGAACAATAGGAATGTGTGTAAAAAACGGAATTCCGGTTGAATTGGACTCATTTAAAGAAAACATTCCATCTTTAAAACCACAGGAAACTGTAGCTTATGCTAAAACTGCAGGAAATCCCGATTTAAGAAAACTTTGGAAAGAGCAGATAATACAAAAAAATCCATTATTAAAAAATAAGACTTTTTCACTTCCAATTTTAGTGCCTGGATTAACAGCCGCACTTTCATACATTTCTGATATTTTTGTTGATGAAAACAAACCATTAATCGCAGCAAATCCATGTTGGGATAATTATGAACTTATCGCATCAGCCAGAAGAGGTGCAGAATTCCATCAATTCAACTGCTTTAAAAATGGTGGACTTGATTTAGACAATTTTAAACAAACACTTGAAACAGATGCAAAAAAATATAATTCTGTTAGAGTATTATTGAATTTTCCACAAAATCCATCAGGCTACAGCCCTACAAAAGAAGAAGCTGCTGAAATCTGCAAAATAATAAAATCTCTTGCCGAAAACGGTACAAAAATTCTTGTCATTAGTGATGATGCTTATTTTGGACTAAATTATGAAAACAATATTGAATCGCAGTCGTTATTTGCATATCTTGCAGACATCCATGAAAATGTCCTTGCAATAAAAGCTGACGGTCCAACAAAAGAAGATTTTGCGTGGGGATTCCGCTCTGGTTTCGTTTCTTTTGCATCTAAAAACCTTACGAGTGCACAATGCGAAGCTCTTCAAACAAAGTTTATGTCAGCTATTAGATCTTCTGTTTCATGTAGTTCTACACCTTCACAAAGTATTTTACTTCATGCTTTTTCTAACCCAGCACATAATACCCAGAAAAAAGAATTACGCGACATGTTAAAAAGAAGATATAATCTTATTAGAGCTTTTGTAAATGAAAATAAATCATCAGTTTTAACTCCACTTCCATTTAATTCTGGCTATTTTATGAGTTTTAACACAAATAAAATTAATGCTGAAGATTTACGGAAAAAGCTTTTAGCAGAAAGTGGCATTGGCACTGTTTCTATTGACGAAAAAACATTACGAGTAGCTTTTTCAAGTATTGATGAAGATAAGATTAACGACGTTTACACACAGATTTACAAAACAGCTGAGGCTATGTAATCGGTGACAAGGAGATATAATCTTTTTTTTAGTTTATTAATTTTTTCCACATTAGTTTTTTCTTCATGTTCTGAAAAAAACAAGAGAATTATTATTTGGACTGACTGTAGTGAATTTGCTCAATATATTGAAATCTTCAACAAAACCCAGTCCAAATCAAAAGCCGTTTTAGTTTACAAAGATAATCCTTCTCTTTCTTTGCCTCCTGCAAAAGACGAACTACCACCTGATATAGTAATTGGTTCTTGGCTTAGAACAAGCAACACTTCAAAACAGTTTAAATCACTCGATTATTTATTTGATAGGAAGAATCTAACTTCAACAGTTTTTTATCCACAACTACTAAATGCCGGCAAAGTAAAACAAACACAATGTTTAATTCCTGTTAGCTTCAACTTGCCTGCGGTAATTTTTTCTACAAAGAACAAAGATTATATTACTGATAACTACACACTTTCAATTGAACAAATTCGTTCAATTGGATCTTCATATAATCAAAAAGATAAAAAAGGATTATTTACAAGAATTGGTTTTGCACCTTTAAATAATAATGACTTCCTATATTTGGCTGTAAAATTAAACAATACAAATTTTAAGGAAGAGAATAGTAAAATCACATTTAATGAAAAGAAACTTGAAGACCAAATTTCATATTTAAAAGATTGGGTTGTAACAGAGAATTCATCTCCATCAGAAGAACAAGATTTTTGTTATAAATATCTTTTTATGCCAGAATATAGACAAATAACTTCAGATAGAACACTTTTATCTTATACGACGAGTAGTGAATTATTCACTATGATGAAAAATCAAAATACTGATATGGATTACAGATGGATATGCAAAGATAATTTCATTCCTATTGAAGATTCGTTCAGAATGCTTGGAATTTATAAAAACGCAAAGAATCAAGTTGGTGCTACAGAATTTATCACATGGTTTTTTCAAGCAGAAAGTCAAAAAGCAATAATCGAGAAAAAAGCCTTATTACGTTTAGATATTGAACAGTTTGGCATTGCAAATGGATTTTCATCACTTAGAAGTGTCAATCAGAATGTATTAACAACATATTACACCCAAATGTTTTCAAACATGCCTCCTTCTCAAATGCTAAAAGTTCCAACAGAATTACCTGCACGCTGGGAGAACTACAAAACATCTGTAGTAGAAGCATATATTAAAAATAAACTAACCGCAGACAAAGAAGAAAACATAATTCCATATTCTGAATTTGAAAAAGACTGGAGAAGAAAACTCTTCGATTAATTTTTTGCTTAATTTTTTATAAATAATTCCGATATAAAATATAGGAGTTATAAAATGTTGGCAGATGTAAGATTCAATACATATTCATATGCATCTTCTTTTCTTTCAAACTCAGGAAGTAAATTATATGTTCCTGTTAGTAAATCAGCATTATTATATTCACATTTCGACCATGTTTCGGGAATTGCAGCACCATCAAACCAAAATGGCATCTCTATTAGCAAGATTAGAATTCTAAACTCATTAATTGATAGACTCTCCTCTATAAAGAGTGAACCAAACAAACAAGTAAACAAAATAAGCGATGAACAGGCTGACATACTGATTCAAAACTATCAACAGCAAATTAAAACCGCCGCTACACAGCCCCCTTATGCATTAGTTGCAGGGCAAACTGATATCGGCGCGTTATTTTCTTTTAGTGTATAATTCTAATTAAGCCCAGACAAACCATAACACCAATGCAGCTGCTGTTGTTGTCAATATTGTAAATGGAGCACTGATTTTTAAGAAACCTTTAAAATCAATCGGATGATTTTCTTTTCTTAAAATTCCCATTGATACGATATTTGCAGAAGCACCAAATGGAGTTAAATTTCCACCAAGACAAGAGCCAATTAATAAAGCGAACATGTATAACTCTTTTGGAATTCCCATATTCATTGCAAGTGTTCCAACAACAGGAAGCATAACTATAATATATGGAACATTATCAACAAATCCTGATATCAACACAGAGAACAACAAAATCAATATGAATCCTACAAGAATATTCCCATTTGTTACTTGTGCAAGAAAATGAGCAAAATCATCCAATAAACCAACTTCAGAAATAGCACCAACAACAACAAATACTCCAATCAAAAAACCTATTGTTTCCCAATCAAGATTTTTTACAAGTATGGCACAGTCTGAAAAACTTTTCTTTTGAATAATTTTATACCAAAGCAACCCTACAATGCCTAAACCAAAAACGAAACAACCAGAAGCATAGCCTAATTCAGTACTTAAGAATGAAATTACAGCTAATCCAAAAATCATAATCAATAATAAACACAATGGCACAATTGAAATAATTGGTTCTTTTTCTATAGAAGCTTTTTCCTTTACTCTGCCAAAAATGCAATAAAAGAAAA
>JAAZCS010000236.1 GCA_012513125.1 Treponema sp.
CCTCATGATGACGTAATAGAGCGCTTAAATAAAAAAAACATGAAAATTTATCGAACTGACAAACAAGGTGCAGTGCATTTTATTTATTCCAGTCGGAAAAAAATAATGCAAACTATGCTACAATAAATAAAAGATTAAAATGATTGTGATGTGAAACTATGAGTTATATGAATGAACTAACAAAAATAAAAAAGGGTGAATTTAGTCCTGTTTACTTATTTCTAGGGACAGAGTCCTTTTTTATTGAAGAAGCAAGAGCCGCCTTGCTTGGGGGCGCTATGCCGATTGAAGACCAAGAATTAAATGTCGGAATATATAATATGGAGGAAGTTCCTTTAGCCAATGCACTTGAAGACGCAGAATCAATGCCTTTTTTCGGCGACCGTCGTTTAGTTATGATCGATAATCCTTATTTTTTAACAGGTGAAAAAGCAAAAAATCACTTGGAACATGATATAAGTTGGCTTGAAAACTATTTACAACAACCGTCTGAAACGACAATTTTAGCAATTTTTGCTCCCTATGAAAAGATTGATAACCGTAAAAAAGTATCAAAGTTACTCAAAAATAAAGCTACAATGGTTGATGTTAAACCGCTGGAGTCAAGTGCTAGTCGGAATTATTTAAGTCAACTAATTCGTAATGCAGGGTATAAAATGGAACGTCAAAGTGTGCAATTCTTTTTCGAACGAATCGATGATAATTTGTCTCAAGGTGTGCGTGAGTTAGAAAAATTATTTTTATCCGCACGTGATGATAAAATTATTACCAAACAGATGGTAATTGATTTAGTTCCACGCAATTTGGAACAAAACATTTTTGATATTGTTAATTTGGTTTTGAAAAAACAAGCTGATCAAGCGATTCAAATCTATCGTGACCTCTTATTACAAAAAGAGGAACCGTTAAAAATTAATGCGATTCTCCTGAGCCAGTTTCGCCTCTTGCTGCAAGTGAGAATACTAGCTAAAAAAGGCTATCAGCAACCTGATATGGCGAAACTTTTGCGTATTCACCCATACCGTGTAAAGTTAGCAAATCAACAAATTCGCACACTCGATGAGAAAGTACTAATGGAAGCTCATTTGGGGTTGGTTGAAATTGAAACTAAGATGAAGACAGGCGATGGTTTGAAAGAAATTCAATTTGAATTGTTCATGTTGAAATACGCTCAAGCTTGAGAAATAAAAAAAGCAACCTTTATAGGCTGCTTTTTTAATGTGCATTATTTATTAAGTTTTTTAGCTAGACGTGATTTATCACGAGCTGCTTTGTTTGCGTGGATAAGTCCTTTAGAAGCGACTGAATCAATCGCTTTTTGAGCATCTAACAATAGAGCTTCGCTGTTTTCTGCACCTTCAGCTACTGCTGCTTCGTACTTTTTAATTTTAGTACGCATCGCGCTCTTTTGATTGTTATTCAATAGGTTTGCTTTTTCACTCGTGCGAACACGTTTGATTGCTGAGTCAATATTTGGCATTGGGTTCACCCCTCTTTCAGTATTTCTGTTTAGTCAGACATTTGTTGCCAACACGCCATATTATACAGAATTTTTAAACTTATTGCAATAAAGAATGAGAATCCTTTGAAAAAGTTTTGGAAGAGGCAGGATTCTTGGCGAATGTACGTTCAAGTGATAGAATAGAGAGAACATAAAAGTGTAGGCAAATATGAGGAGAATGCAAAAAAATGATAGACCAATTTAAATTAGAATCACATTATCAGCCAAGTGGCGATCAACCAACCGCGATTAAACAATTAGTTAATGGACTAAATGAAGACAAAGAAGCACAAATTCTTCTAGGTGCAACTGGAACTGGTAAAACGTTCACCATTGCAAATGTTATCCAAGAGGTTAACAAACCGACACTTGTATTAGCGCATAATAAAACATTAGCGGGACAGTTATATAGTGAATTAA
>JAAZCS010000237.1 GCA_012513125.1 Treponema sp.
CCTTTGTTGTGTTTTCTGTAAATCAAAAATCTTCATCTATGTCTCCTGATATTCCTGAAAATTCACTAGTAATGGTCTCTCCGTTGATTAAACGACCTGCAAGGGGTAGTGTTGTATATATTAAATCTCAAGATGATACTGAATATTCACTATTTAAGAAATTTTTAGATGTAAATGTTCGTTTTTTTACTGCTCAGAGAATATCATTGATAGAGAAAAATGAATTTCCTTCTTCAAAAAATAAAATTCGAAGACTTGTTGGAATGCCAGGTGATACTATTTATATGAGAGATAATGTTTTATATGTAAAGCCAAAGGATGAACGTCATTTTTTGACAGAATTTGAATTGTCATCAAAAGCATACAATGTGAACTTTCTCTCTTCTCCTTCACAATGGGATAATTCTTTGGGAATAAAGTCGTCATTTGATGAAATTGTGTTGAATGATGATGAATATTTTGTTCTTGGAGATAATAGAAAATCCTGTGAAGATTCAAGATTTTGGGGCGTGCTGAAATCAGATATGATTAAGGGAAAAGTTTTGTTTTGCTATTTCCCCTTTAATAATTTTAAGTTTTATTAAAATTGAAAACCTCACTTTATATACATATACCTTTTTGTATTTCTAAATGCTCATATTGTGATTTTTACAGTGTTGAAAGAACAAAAAGCCTAGTCCCGAATGAGTATATTTCTTCATTATGTAATGAAATTGAGGCGAAGTGCAAGTATTATAATGTAGAAGAGCTGAAAACTGTTTATATTGGTGGTGGTACGCCAAGTCTTTTATCAAAAGAACAATTTGAATCGATAACAAAAACATTACGGAAAATTGGTATTTCATCTGATGCGGAATTTACTGTAGAAGCTAATCCTGACGATGTAAATCCTGAATTACTTAGTTTTTTATGGGATTTTGGAATAAATCGCCTATCCTGTGGAATTCAGTCTCTAAATGAAAAATCTTTAACCTATGTAAAAAGAAGAGCTTCTAAAAATCAGTGTTTATCAGCGTTAAATCTTCTAAAAAATAACTGGAAAGGAATATTGTCTTTAGATTTGATTGCTGGTCTTCCATTTGAAACACTTGAGTCTTTTTATAATGGAATTAAACAAATATGTGAATTTGAACCTCAGCATATATCTCTTTATTCCCTAACAATAGAAGAGGGAACTTTGTTGGAAAAAGAAATCTCTTCTAACATAGTAGATTACGATTGTGATTTATCTGATAAAATATGGCTTTATGGAAGAAATATTTTGCAAGAAAATAACTATAATCAGTATGAAGTTTCCAATTTTTGCAAAGAAGGGTACGAATGCAAACATAATTTGGTTTATTGGAATCATGAAAACTATATAGGTTGTGGATGTGCAGCTACAGGATCGATTTATGATGAAAAAGGTTGCTGTCTTCGCTATTCAAATAAAAATAATATTAAAAATTATATTGATTATTGGTTAAATGAAACCTCAAAAAATATTTTTTCTTATAATGAAAATGTAGTTGATATAGAAAAAATAGATAAAAATACATCAAAGTTTGAATTTTTTATGCTAGGGTTAAGAAAATTAGAAGGTATTAGTTCTGTTTATTTTCAAAATAAATTCATTGAAGAAATTCCACTTTCAGCAAAACAACTCTTCTACAAATGGCAAAAAAAAGGTTTGGTAATTTGCAGAAAAGAAAATAACGATACTATTTCTTCG
>JAAZCS010000017.1 GCA_012513125.1 Treponema sp.
CGCTATCAAGATGAGTATTTACAGTTAATCCAAAAGGATCAAAAGCCTTATTGTGATGGAAATTTACATCTTCCTCTATTTCTTTTAGACCAATACCACCAACTCTACTTACTGTATTTGTAAAATACTGGTCGATAACTTCTTTATTGATGCCAACTGCTTCAAAAATCTGGGCAGATTGGTATGACTGAATTGTGGAAATTCCCATTTTTGCAGCGATTTTTACAATTCCATTAACAAGTCCTTTGTTGTAATCGTCAATTGCTGTATGGTAATCCTTATCTAGGAGTTTTTGGTCAATTAATTCTGCAATACACTCGTGGGCAAGATATGGATTTACCGCTCTTGCTCCATAGCTTAAAACCATTGCTGCTTGGTGAACGTTTCTAATTTCAGCAGATTCAAGAATAATTGAAATTGCAGTACGCTTTTTTGTCCGAATTAAATACTGTTCAACACCGCTTACAGCAAGCAATGAAGGAATTGCGACGTGATTTTCATCAACACCTCTATCTGAAAGTATTATGACATTTGAACCATTGTGATATTCATGTTCCAGTGCAATAAAAAGATTGTTTAACGCGTCTTTTAATGAAGTGTTTTTGTAATATAAAAGAGGAAGAATTGAACTTTTAAGTCCGGGTCTATTTAAGTTTTTAAGCTTAAGCATATCGACACCAGTTAAAATAGGATTTGTGATTTCTAATACAGTACAGCTTGTTTTGTTAGGTTCTAGCATGTTTCCGTCTGAGCCCACATATACAGTAGTGTCTGTAACTATTTTTTCTCTAAGTGAATCGATTGGAGGATTTGTGACTTGTGCAAACAATTGTTTAAAATAATTGAAGAGGGCAGGATGTTTATCTGACATCAGTGCAAGTGGAGTATCAACACCCATACTGGCAATTGGTTCAACTCCTGTTTTTGCCATTGGAAGAATCATTTCATTAACATCTTCGTAATTCCAACCAAAAGCACGATACATGATATCTCTTTCATCTTGTGTATAAACAGGAATCTTTTTATTAGGAATTGATAAATCTTTTAATTCCACAAGGTTCATATTAATCCATTCACCATAGGGATAAAGATTTGTATATTGTTTTTTACACTCATCATCTGAAATCAATCTTTTTTGAACAGTATCAACTAATAAGATTTTTCCCGGTTGCAAGCGAGATTTCTTTACAATATTTTCTTCTGGAATATCAAGAACACCAACTTCCGAAGAAAGAATAAGCATATTGTCTTTTGTAATATAATATCTTGATGGACGTAATCCGTTTCTGTCTAAAGTTGCTCCAAGAACGTCACCATCACTAAACAGAATAGCCGCTGGACCGTCCCAAGGTTCCATCATAGTTGCCCAATAATGATAAAAATCCTTTTTTTCTGAACTCATAGATTCATCATTTTTCCATGGTTCTGGAATACAAACCATAATTGCAAGTGGTAAAGGCATTCCGTTCATAACAAGGAACTCAAGTGTATTGTCTAACATTGCAGAATCAGAACCGGTTGAATCAATTGCAGGAAGAATTTCATGTATTTCTTCATTATTAAAAATAGGAGATTTAAGTGTTTCTTCACGAGCGAGCATTCTATCGGCATTGCCACGAATTGTATTTATTTCACCGTTATGGGCGATGAATCTGTTTGGATGAGCTCGTTGCCAGCTTGGATTTGTATTTGTTGAGAATCTTGAATGAACTAATGCTAAAGAAGAATCGTATTCATCCGATTGCAAGTCTAAATAAAAAGTACGAAGTTGTTTTACAAGAAACATACCTTTGTAAACAATAGTTCTTGATGAAAGAGAAGCAACATAAGTGTCTAAATGTGAATGTTCAAACTCTCTTCTTAAAATGTAAAGTCGTCTATCAAAATCAATTCCTTGTTTTACATCATCTGGTCTTTCTATAAAACATTGTGTGATACAAGGCATGCAATTTAATGCTTTTTCACCTAAAATATCTTTATTAACAGGAACTTCACGCCAAGCTATGAATTGCATATCTTCTTTTTTACACAAAGTTTCAAAAAGTCTTTTTTCTCGGTTTCGTTCAATCTGATTTGATGGAAAAAAGAACATTCCTACTCCATAATCTCTTTCATTTCCGAGGTTAAAGCCTTCTTTTTTGCTGACTTTTTTGAAGAAATTATGTGAAATCTGAACTAGAATTCCAACTCCATCGCCTGTTTCGCCTTTTGCGTCTTTTCCGGCACGGTGTTCTAGTTTTTCAACAATATTTAATGCATTGTCTACTATTGAATGGGATTTTATTCCGTCTATGCTAACAACTGCTCCAATTCCACAAGCGTCATGTTCAAAAGATGGTTCGTAAAGGGTATTCATTAATTCCTCCGGATGTTGGCCGATAACTTTTTTATTAAGTTATTTATGTAAAAATAAAAATTACAAAAAAAAACGTCGTAGATAGGTCACTATGGAAAAAAAATTCCATGGAAAAATATCTACGACGTCTTTGCCGTTATTCTTTAATAGTAATTA
>JAAZCS010000238.1 GCA_012513125.1 Treponema sp.
CCACATCTGATGTTGTCCAACTTCAGTAGTAATAAAAGTATCATCGCCGGCTATTTTGTTTATACATTCATAAATAAACTTTGGATTAATTGAATCAGAAGGATTTTTATCATAGATTGAAGGATATTCTTTTTTCCATTTTTCAATTTTGCTTATCCATTCAGGACGCTTTGCACTGTTTACTAATGGAATAAGAGCATTTAATACATTTTTTACATCACCAACCAAACAACCATCAGTTGGAATATTTTTGTTGATTTCTGCAGGATCAATATCAATTTGAAGAATTCTACCATTTTTAGCAAATTTTGTTGCATCTCCATAAACCCTGTCGCTGAATCTTGAACCAATAGCAATAACTAAATCGCTTTCAGTTACAGCCATATTGCTAGCCTTTGTTCCATGCATACCAACCATTCTTGTACAAAGTGGATGATTGGATGGAAAAACATCCCTTGCCATTAAACTTTCACTTACAGGTATTTCTGCTTTTTCTGCAAATTCTAACAATTGCTGTTCTGCACCACTAATTTTTATACCACCACCGGCATAAATAATTGGAAATTTTGAATTGTTAATCATATCTGCAGCTTTCTGCAATTCACTTTCAGAAGGATTTGAAACAGTTATAGCTCTTTTTACATTCAAGTGCTCTTTTACAAAACCCATCTTTGAAAGTTCATCTTTATTCAATTTTTCATATTCACACATAGCTGCAGTAACATCTTTTGGAATATCGATAAGAACAGGTCCCGGTCTTCCAGATTTAGCAATAATAAATGCTTCTCTAATTGTCTGAGCTAAATTTTCAACATCCATTACAATATAATTGT
Organism: Treponema sp.; assembly: GCA_012513125.1. Taxonomy (GTDB): domain Bacteria; phylum Spirochaetota; class Spirochaetia; order Treponematales; family Treponemataceae; genus Treponema_D. Next base: position 834 of record JAAZCS010000238.1, read on the forward strand.
GTTTTGTAATAGGCATTGTAACTCCAGTTATATCAATTTCCTGAAAAGAATCTTTTCCAAGAAGAGATTTTCCAACATTACATGTAATCGCAATAATAGGAATTGAATCCATATAGGCTGTCGCAATACCAGTAACAAGATTAGTAGCCCCAGGACCACTTGTTGCCATACAAACACCAACTTCACCAGTTGCTCTTGCATATCCATCAGCAGCATGTGACGCACCCTGTTCATGTGCAGTTAAAATATGACGAATACGATCTTTGCTTTTATAAAGTTCATCATAAATATTTAATATTTGTCCGCCAGGATAACCAAATATAGTCTTTACACCTTGTTCCAATAAACACTCTATAACAATCTGAGCGCCAGTCAATTTCATATTATTCCTCATATATTTTTTTATTTTACACTATATATTAATTTCTATGACTATTCAATATTTAATTATATTAAAGTAACTTAAGTAATTATAAAGTTTTAATCATTCGGGCGACTAAAAAATCTTCCAAGTAACTCTTTTGTTTCAAGTAAATTTATAAATGCCGACGAATCGATTTTTTTAATTTCTTTTATCAATTTTGTTGATTCTTGTGTTGAAACTACTGTATAGAGCATTTTTCTTTCAACACCCTGATAACAACCTTTTCCGATAAATAGAGTTGCATCATGATTTGTAATCTCTTTTATTTTTTGATATATTTCTTCATCTTTATCAGTAATAATCAACATTGTTGTTTTGCTATATTTTTTATAAAGGAAGTTTAGTGCTTGAGTTGAAGCAAACTGAAAAATAATTGAATACAATGCTCTTTCAAAACCAAACAAAAGACCGGCTATTAACAAAACAATTACATTTCCCATAAAAATATAGTTCCATGCATTGTTACCAGTTTTTTCAGAAACAAAAATCGCAATAAAATCAGTTCCACCGCTAGTTGCATCAGCAAAAAGACACAAACTGATTGCAAAACCGTTTACCAATCCACCAAAAATGGAACATAAAAGAATTTCGTCTGTAATATGAAACCCGGGAATATAATCGGTGAACAAGCCAGAAAGAACAATCATTAAACAAGAATACAATGTAAATTTCTTTCCGATAAACTTAAAACTTATTATTGCGGGAACAGAATTCAAAAGCCAATATAAAAAACTAAAAGGAAGCTTTATATTAAAAAACTTTGCAAAACATTCACGAATCAATAAAGCTATACCAGTAAATCCACCTGGAAACAAACCAACAGAATTAACAAATGTGTTAATATTTGTAGCCATAAGAATTGCACCCAAAATTATCAACAAAAATCTAATAATTGTCCGCGGAACTTTGTTTACAGTATGGATTTGCTTCATAACTATTCTAGAATTGCACCTTTATCAGCAGAACTAACAAGTTTTGCATAGCGAGCAAGATAACCTTCTGTTACTTTTGGTGCCGGACACTTCCATGCAGCTTTTCGTTCAGAAAGTTCCTTATCACTAACTTCAAGCGTAATTTTATATGCATTGATATCAAGAGTAATTTTGTCACCTTCTTGAACTAACGCAATTGGACCACCTACAGCAGCCTCAGGAGAACAATGTCCCAATGAAGCACCTCTTGTAGCCCCGCTAAATCTTCCATCTGTAATTAATGCAACTTGTTTATCAAGCCCCTGTCCGGCTAACGCAGCTGTTACAGCAAGCATTTCACGCATTCCCGGTCCACCTTTTGGTCCTTCATATCTGATGACAACTACATCTCCAGCATGAATATTTTGATGTTGAACAGCTTGCATAGCTTCAGATTCATCATTAAATACTCTTGCAGGTCCTGTATGTTTCATAAGTTCTTTTGCACAAGCTGAACGTTTTACAACAGTTCCGTTTGGTGCTAAATTTCCAAATAAAATTGCAATTCCACCATTATCAGAATATGGATTTTCAATTGGTCTAAGAATTTCAGGATTTCTATTTTTTACAGAGCTGATATTTTGTGCAATTGTTTTTCCTGTAACTGTAATCATTTCTGTATTTATCAATTTCTTTTTTGCTAGTTCTGCAAGAACAGCTTGAACACCACCTGCATCATCAAGTTCGCACATAAATGTATGACCAGCAGGAGCGAGATGACAAAGATTTGGAGTATGTTCACTAATATCGTTAATCATGTGAAGATCAAGGGGAACACCAGCTTCATGAGCAATAGCCGGAACATGAAGAATTGTATTACTTGAACAGCCTAATGCCATATCTGCAGTTAGAGCATTTCTAAAATTCTCAGCAGTCATCATTTGTCTTGCAGTAATTCCTCTATTGAACATTTCCATTACTTGCATGCCGGCATGTTTTGCAAGAGCGATTCTTCTTCCAGTTACAGCGGGAATAGTGCCATTTCCAGGTAAGCCCAAACCAAGAACTTCAGTAAGACAATTCATGGAATTTGCTGTAAACATTCCAGAACAAGCACCACAACCAGGACAAGCAACTTGCTCTAAATCGCGTAGTTGAGATTCTGTAACTCTTCCAGCTGACAATCCACCAACTGCTTCAAACATATCTGTAAGACTCAAATTTTTTCCAGAATAAGGATTTGATTTATCATTTCCAGGCAAATGTCCAGGCATCATTGGTCCGCCAGACACAAAAACAGTTGGAAGATTAAGCCTTGCAGCCGCCATCAACATCCCCGGAACAATTTTATCACAGTTAGGAATCATAACTAAAGCATCAAATTGATGTGCTTTTGCAACACATTCAACACTATCTGCAATCAATTCACGAGTAACAAGAGAATATTTCATTCCTTCATGACCCATTGCAATACCATCACAAACACCAATTGCAGGGAATTCGATAGGAGTTCCACCAGCCATTCTAATGCCAGCTTTTACAGCTTCGGCAATACGGTCTAGTTCAATATGACCTGGAATAATTTCATTTTTTGCACAACAAACGCCAATTAACGGTCTATCCAACTCTTCATC
>JAAZCS010000239.1 GCA_012513125.1 Treponema sp.
AAATACAATCGTCTCTTTTACCTTATCATTATTTGGAGAGAATACAGAATCTGTCATGGCAAGGAACAACTGAGCTTTTGTTGTATCAAAAGAAACAGGAGTAGAAAGAACGCCACCGCCTTCATTTCCGGCTTTATCAGTTCCCTTTATGCGGAAAATATAATCATCTTTTTTAGAAATATTACCTTTATCATCAAGACCATTCCATGTAATACTTTCTGGTGGATATTCACCAAAATCATAACTCTTTACAATATTTTCGCCATCTTTTGAAACTATTTCGCCTTTCCACTGAGGAACTGGAGCACCAACTGACGGAGCTATCATTATTGTAAATTTAACTGAATCTTTTGAACCCGCACCAAATACCTTTTCAGATGCTTTTATTTGAACTTCAGGTTTCTTTGTATCAAGGACAACAACCGAAGAAGAAATAACAGTTGGAATATAACCATTTAAATATGCAGCAGAAACAAATGCTTTATATTCACCATCAGCAAGAAGTTTTCCGTTATCATCAAGTCCATCAAAAACAATTTGAGACGGAGGATTTTCGCCATTTAAACCTGAATAAGTTCTAACAGTTTTTCCCTTTGAATCTTGAATTGTAATTTCCCAGTTTGTAAGCTTATTTCCAGTTTTTGCAGCAGGAAGAGGAATCCAAACATCAAAAGTTACAGTTTGGTAAACACTTTGTGTTTTTGGAGAGAAATATCTGTTTCCATTTACATAAATATTTGTATTTGGTTTATCAGCTGAATAGATAATATTCTGAATTGATGTATATGGTGAAACATTGCCACCTTTATCTGTTGAAGTAATTTCGTATGAATAAACTCCATCGGGAACTTGTGCATTATTATCATCTAATCCATTCCATGAAAAAGTCATTGGTTCAGAGTTTTTCCACGAATATGTTTTTATTACTGTTCCATCGGCATTTTTTATCACACCATTCCATTCATCTTCAACCGAACCAGTTTGATTTATTTTTATTGATGACTTTTCACCTTCACCAAAAATCTTATCTTTTGGTTGAACTAAATCTACATCAGGTGCCACTGTATCAATAACAAGCTCGTATTCTTTTGTCTTTCCAACATTGCCATTATCATCTGTAGCTGTAATGTAATAATAATAAATGCCATCGGGAGCAGTTTCGCCATTATTCATTGCACCATTCCAGGTCACAACATCAGGGACAACAACTCCTTCTTTTGGTGTTACTAGCTGTTTGAAAAAAGATGAAACAGTGAGATTTGTTGGCAATGCAACTTTGTTCTCAATAGTTCTTACAATTTTTTTTGATGAATCCATAATTACAAGACTCCAAGCTTGAACATAACGCTTGTCTGTAATCTGAAGAGGAATTTCCAATTCATCTTGAACACCATCATTATTTGGTGAAATATATCTTGTTTTTGCATTTAACAAGACACAAATCGAAAATAATAAAATACCAGAAATAAATATTCTTCTTTTCATATTAAATCCTTTTTCTTTCTATTCGTCGTCGTCATCAAAAATTTTGATTACAGGTGGAACATCATCTTTTGTACCAAGATTTACATCAACGCCTGCAGAAATCGCATGAAGTGTTGAATCTAATGGTTTATATGCAGTTGAAATAATCATTTCATTTTTACTCCAGCCATTATCTTCAAAATAATCATTATTCTTTACATCAAGAGTAAATTTGATAAATAATCCAACAGAAGGTAAATATGTTTTTGCTCCATTCATAACTTCACAGTAATTAAATCTTTCAGAAACAGTTAAATAAACAATATCCTTTATACTAAATTGTAATCCTGTATCAAGAATGAAATTTTGAAATAATGGAGTTGTTACATCAACAGAAAAACCAAGTTTTACATTATCATTTGAAAGTAATAAAGACGAAAAGCCTGTTTTAAAAGTTCCAATAGTTGGAAAATCACCACTTTTATACACAAATGGATATAAATTTACATAAGTATTTGAATAATTCTTTCCTAGATTTAAAACCGAAAAACCAACTTTTGAATTCTTCAAAAATCCTAAATCACCAAATTTATAAATAATTCCCAAGTTGCCAGTTAATCGCCAATCGGAACCGACTAATAATTCACCAGTTTTATATCCGCCTTCAACAGATATTCCAACATTCAAATTTTTTGTAATTTCTTTAGAAAGTCCTGCATTTAAATTAACACTATTGCCTAAATGCATTTCATAAAATGGAGAAATAACTAAATTTGTTATTCCTGTAAAAACTGCCCACTGAAAAGGAATTAAAATTCCCAATTGAAGAGCGTTTCCATAAGAAGTGGAATTCCAAGAAGAAGTTGAAAAAATCCCAGTATATGCAAAATTTAAGTCAACACGCTGTTCCTCCGCAGTTAACGCTGGGTTTGTGTTAATTGACTCTGGATTTACCAAATCAATTGAAGATCCTGTAGATGTTGCAAATCCTGATAGAGAGCGCGGACTTGATAAATCTAAAAGATTTTCACCATTGATTGGTATATTATATGCAAAAATAGAGAATGCAAATGTTAACGAAAGCATTAAACAAATAATTTTTTTCATTATTATTCCTCACTTAAGTCCTTGTGACTTTTTTTAATTATATAGAATTTTTAGTTTATGTTAAAGTGCATTGAATTATAACTTAAACTCTTTTATAATAATAACCATGGATATAGGCGATAGTAAAGAAATCAATAGCAAAAAAGAAAAAAATGTTGAAACTCCAAAAGAGAAAGAAAACTTTTTCCAAATGATTATTTCAACTCTTTTTAAATCATCAAGTCCTGATATAGAAAATAAAAGACGACTCAAGGCAATAGCAAAAAATATTGCAAAAACAAAATATCATGCTTTTTATAAATCAAATACATTTGAATTAACACCACAATTTGCAAAACTTTTTTATGACTTTTACAGATTAGTGTCACCTTCAAAAAAAATCTTTGATAATCAAGAAAATGAAACTCTATTTAAAAGACAAATAATTAATTATTCTCTTTCACAACAACAAATTGATATTCTTGAACATTTTGACCAACAAAAAATAATTGAAATGTCAAAAAAGATATCAATTACAGAATTAGAAAAACAAATAGAATTAGATTTGAACACTTTTACAATGGATTTTGATGGCGAAAAGACAGAAAAGATTGAAAACTTATACAAAGGTTTTATCATGTATAAAGATTTTTGTTCTTTTGATTATTATATTCTATTAAAAAAGTTTAAATCGACATTAAAAGAGAATTCTTTTACATCAGAACCTTTATTTGAAAAAATTAACGCGGATTACGTTTTAGATGATATGAAGGATTTTGTTGTTATTGCATATGCTCTAACAGATAATTCAATAGATTGGAATCCTCTTTTTGCAATGTTAAAAGAGCGTTATGGAAATGACGTTATTCAGATTGGAACTTGGAAAAAGATTATTACAAAAATTAATTCTATCAGAGATTCAAAAGTTCTAGATTACATAATTCAACATGTTTCAAAAAATCCAGAATATCAGGTAAAAGTTTCATTCAAATCAGGCTCATTAATCGATCCATATATTGATTCAATTCAAACTGAAACTAGAAATTTTGTAGCAAAAATAAAAAGCAACATCAAAGAAGATAAAACTACTTCCCTTATGACTCAAGTTTTTGGCTCTGAACCTACTCAGGTCTTGAAATATTACACACAAGAAATGAATGGGATTTTTTCAAAAAAACAGCTAACAGAATATATGTACACAGATGCACTCAATTATTTAAAAGTGTTTCTTGTAGATTTTGTAAAAAAGAATATACGCGAATTTTTTGATGTTGTTGTAATTAGAGGTCAATGGGATTCTGCACTTTCTTCTCCAATATCTAATGCATATCAAGACTTATTGAAAATTTCAGATAAAATTTCAGATTTAGATGAATCGCTTGCAGATGAAAGCTCTATAGGAATGAAAATCAAAACACTTCTTCCAAAAACTGCACATGATCCGGGTGCTGAATCAATTATCAACCGTTTAGTAGAAGACGCTAACGATTTGGCAAAAACAGCAATCGTTACTAGCACTCAGAACTTGATTTTAATTGGCCGCACAATAAAACAACTAATTGAAGATTATGCTAAACCAAAACCTGTTATTGTTCAAAACTGGAAAGAATTGGAAAAATTTATTGACGTTCCTATGAAAGATTTTAGCGTTGGTATTTACAAAAAGATTTATTATTTTGTACAGCTAATGCAAACATATTTAACTATGTAAATATATAGGCTTAATTAGTTACCTTTTTGCCTGCATTGAAGCCGAAATCTTAGAACCAAAAAATTGAATTATTTCAACTAAAACTAGAATAATGACAACACAAATTGCCATTATTTCTGGTCTAAATCTTTGATATCCATATCTGATAGCCAAATCACCAAGACCGCCACCACCAATAGCACCAGCCATAGCTGAGTAGCCAATTAAATTAATTATTGTTAGCGTTATTCCATCAACTATTGCAGGTTTTGCTTCTGGAATCAGAACTTTGTAAATAATCTGCCATACTGTAGAACCCATAGATTTTGCCGCTTGAACAACACCTATATCAACTTCCCTCAACGCAGATTCCATTAACCTTGCAACAAAAGGTGCAGCCGCAATTGAAAGAGGAACAATTGTGGCTTTTGTGCCAATTGATGTTCCAACTATTATTCTTGATAAAGGAAAAAGCAAAATCATTAAAATAATAAACGGAAAAGATCTTAAAATATTTACAATTCTAGTTAATACCTGATTTAAAATTGGTTTTGGTTTTATTCCAGTTTTTGGATTTGTTACACAAAGCAAAACGCCTATTGGCAAACCTAATAAAACACTTAATAGTGTAGAAAAAACCACCATCTCCAATGTTTGTAATGAAGCGACCCCAATTAATGATATATATTTTGTTAATTCCATAATTTACCTTATAAAAACTCTAAAAAAATTTAAATTTTTTCTACAATTAATCCTTTATTTTGCAAATATTCAATTGCCTTTGAAATATCATTTTCGTCACCAACAATATCAGTTATCATTGTCCCAATTGTATCAGATGCAACACGTTGAACTCCGGCTGCTCTAATATTAAAATCTACATTAAACAAATGCACTGTTTTAGACAAAATCGGTTCACCTTGTAGATTCGTAGGAAAAGAAAATTTATATTCGCCACCTTCTTTTGACCACCTAACAATATCTTCTGATAATGATAAATCTTTTGAAGCTTGTGAAATATTTGATATAAATTCTTTTGTAACAGAATTTACAGGATGAAGAAAAATATCTGAAACTTTTCCCTGTTCAATAACTTTTCCATCATCAATGACAGCCACTTGAGAACATGCGTCTCGCACTACTTCCATTTGGTGGGTAATCATGACTACAGTTAAATTCATTTGCGACTGTATTTTTCTTATTAAATTTAAAATTGATTTTGTTGTCTGTGGATCCAAAGCACTAGTTGCTTCATCACAAAACAAAATGTCTGGTTTATTTGCCAAAGCTCTTGCAATTGCAATTCTCTGTTTTTGACCACCTGATAAAGTACTTATTCTGGCATTTTTTCTGTCTGATAATTCAACTAATTCTAAAAGCTCATCTACTCTTTTTTCTATATCAACTTTTGCTACTCCACATATTTCCATTGGATAAGCAATATTTTGACCAGCTGTTCTTGAACTAAAAAGATTGAAATTCTGAAATATCATTCCTATGCGACGACGCCTTTTTTCTAGCTGTTTTTCGTCAAGGTTATCAACTCTTTCATCGTCATACAAAACTTCACCAGAATCAGGACGCTCCATCATACTGATTAATCTAACCAATGTTGACTTTCCGGCACCACTCTTTCCAATAATTCCAAAAATCTCATTTGATGGAATTGTCAATGAAATTCCGTTTACAGCGTTTACTGCAACATCTGAGCTTTTTGATGTATATGTTTTATATAAATTATTTAATTTAATATTCATCGAAGTAATCCTTTACTTTATTACTGAGTCAACTAATTCTTTAAAATTTGAATCAACATTAAAATTGGAATATTTAATATCCTCTGCAATAGAGAACAATCCATCTTTCTGAACAATTGATTTTATGTCATCTTCTTCAAGTTCAACTATATCTTTCATATTCATACCAAAATTTGTCATAGAAAAATGTTCGTCGGAAATAGGTATCAATTCTTCAACAGCAGATAAATCTTCTTGTTTTTGTGAATTATCAACAGAAGAAATGTCTTCCTTGCTTTCAGTTTCAATTATCGTCTCTGGAGAATGAGTTTTTTCTTCTGAAGTAGAAATTACTTCTGGAACTTTTTCATTTTTATGTTGAGCAAGTATAATAGAATCGTTTTCTGTTTGTAAAGTATATATATCACCAAAACACAATTCTTCTGATTGATAATCTTCTACTGAGGCAAAATCATCTTCTCCATCGATATTTTGAGAATAAGTTTTAGCATCTTTTGCAACATGTCTTTCACTTGCGCGTGGACTAATAAAAGCAAGCAAAGCTGCATCTTTCGGAGGTTCGACTTCTTCAACGTCGTCAATTACTTCGGCTTCGTCTATTGCTTCAACTTCGTCTATCGCTTCAACTTCTTCTACGTCTTCAACTGGTTCTACTTCTTCTAATGCTTCTACGTC
>JAAZCS010000240.1 GCA_012513125.1 Treponema sp.
CCACAAACCACTAATTACAGACGGAAGAGTTCTTGCATTTTCTGAAAAAATTGTTTTATCAATGCAAAAATTGAAACCTTCACTGGAACCGCTTCTTTCGCATAGTTTTCCTTTTTCAAGTGTATTAGTGCCAATCATTGCGGCAACAAAATCAGAACCAGCTGAAAAAACAGGCAAATCAGCTTCTTTAATACCTAAATATTCATTTACTTCAGAAGAAACATTTCCACATAATTGTGCAATTTCTTTATATGGAGGCATTTTATCTTCTAGAATTCCACAATCTTTCAATTGTTGTTCATTCCAATAAGCCATAATAAAACGTTTTTCGGGCATTATCGTAAAAGAGTTGCCTGTCAATTTATAAATTAAAAATTCATAGCTTGAGTATATTCTTGAACTTTCTTCATACTCTTTTGGATATAGTTTTTTAAATGAGAGAATTCTCGGAAGAAAAAGAGAATTTTTACAAGATTCAGGAATAATTAAATCGTCGGGTAAATTCTCGTTCCAAATAAAAGTTCTACCATTTTCAGAAACAACTGTAGGACCATTTCCCGAAACACTAATAGCAATTAATTTATAAAGAGAAAAATCTATTTCTTTTTTGATTTTTTTAATTGAGTTTTTTAAACTCGGCAACCATTCATTTGCAATGAATGAACTATCCGGATTATGAAATAATTCAACAATCAAAGAAACGACTTCACCTTTTTCAGTAAATAAACCTACTTTTAGCGAAGTCGTTCCAATGTCTACACCTAAGACACAATTAATCATTGCTTATTTGCATCTTCCGGTTCTGAATTATTTTTTTGTAATTTAACAAGCTTTTCGATGATGGATCTGTTATCAAGCAAATCACTTAATGACTGATTATAGTGAACACGGGTAATTACATTTGCAAACAAACCGCTAACATTTGTACTTATATACCATTCACGTTTCAAAAGCTCTTCATGATAAACAGCATTAGTTCCAATAATTCTATAGAAAAGGCCCTTTTCATATGCTTCATCAAATTGTTTAATCGCATCACCTGTAAAGAAAGGCAAACTTATTGCACAAATAACTTTTATAGCACCTTGTTCTTTTAAGAATCCCATAGCTTTCAGTAATGTTCCACCAGTTCCAAGCATATCATCTGCCAAGAAAGCTACTTTTCCATGAACATCACCAAGCAATTTTACAGATTTTATATTTGTATCATGTGCGTTTTGAGTTACAATCGAATAATCTCTTTCTTTATAAATCATTGCTAAAGGAAGTTTTAAACCAGATGCATAAAATTTATTTCTATCAATGGCACCTGTATCAGGCGATACAATTACCAAATCATCTTTTTTACCTGTTAAATCAACGATATTTCCTAGTTCTCTAATTATTTGATAACTAGCATGCAAATTTTCGAGATTTACTTTAGAAAAAGCATTTACAATCTCCCTTGAATGGATATCCAAAGTGATAATTCTGCTTACACCTATAATTTCGTAAATATGACCAAGCATACTTGCAGTCAAACCTTCACGACCCTTCTTCTTATGTTGCCTACTATATGGATAAGCTGGCAATACAAGAGAAATTTTTTCTGCTCCAGCCTGCCTTACAGCATCAATTGTAACAAGAAGCGACATTACATGATCATTTACAGAAAGAACTACTTTATTCTTTCCTCCATTCAATGTTAATTCTTCATGATTTTCAACATCTTGAAAAATGAAAACATCTTTACCACGAATTGTTTCTAGAAGTTCAGTCTTGAACTCTCCGTTCGCAAAATACGTAAACCTTGTATTTACTTTAAATGCAGGCTGGCGATATTTGTCAGTTTTACCTCTTATGCACAAGTCACTAGTTTGCAAATCATTTTGCAAATTAATTTTGTTCACAAGCTCTTCTTTTGTAAGCTCATAACGCTTTGATACAACATCGTTCTTTAATGTAAAGCGATGTTTGTACATTGTTTGTAAGTGCGTTATGACTTCATCGGCGAAAGCTTCGCCACCAGGACACGCAACAATCGCAAGACTTGTTGGTTCGGAATAAGGCATATTCAAGACCTCTTTTTATAGGATTTCTAGGAAAAATATACCATATCTTACGGTTACTTACAATATTTTTGACAATTAAATCTGAACGAACTTTTTTTAATAAAAAAACAGCCGTTTTGAAAATCACTCAAAACGGCTGTTTTTACATATATTTATATTTTTTATACATTATTTCTTAAGAAATTCTGCGAATTTTTCTGAAGTGAAGCCTAAATATTCTGCAACTTTTTTTGCAGGACCAGATTCACCAAAACGGTCAATTCCAAATACATCCTTTTTTGAAGATACAAACTGTAGCCATTCCATAGTGATTCCAGCTTCTGCCGCAACAACTCTTTTTGCTTTTCCAATAATTTTGTTCTGTTCTTCTTCTGAAAGACTTTCGAATTTCTTCAAATCTGGAACAGAGATAATTCTTATTGATTTATTGCTAACTAATTTTGCAGCGTCAATTGCCATGTTTACTTCTGAACCACTTACAAGAACTGTTACATCAGGATTTGCATTTCCTTCTTGAACAACATAAGCACCTTTCTGAGCCATGTTTTCTTTCCAGTTTTTATCTGCCTTTTCATAAACATTCAACGCTTGTCTTGTAAAAGCCATGCAAACAGGATGATCTTTTGAAGAATAAGCTATTTTCCAAGCTTGCATTGATTCTTCAGGATCGCCTGGACGAATTGCTTGAACATTTGGAATAGAGCGTAAAGCTGTCATTGTTTCAACTGGTTGATGAGTTGGTCCGTCTTCTCCAACATAAATTGAATCATGTGTGAAAACATAGATTACAGGAAGTTTCATTAACGCATTTACACGTAAAGAAGGTCTTAAATAATCAGAGAATACCAAGAATGTAGCACAGAATGGTCTTAATCCGCCATGCAATGCGATACCTGCACAAACTGTAGACATAGCAAATTCACGAATTCCGTATTCTATTGTTCGTCCTTTTCTATTTTCAGAAGAGAAAGTTCCATCATCACAAGAAGCAAATGCTGTCTTATTTGGTCCCATCAAATCAGCTGAACCACCAACAAGATTTCCATAGCGTTTTGCAATTACATTTAGGGCTTTTCCACTTGCATCGCGTGTTGCACATGAATCGCCAACTTTATATTCTACGTCAGCAACAAAAGCTGTTTCACCATCTGAATGGAAAGCATCCCATTGTTTTCTTAAATCAGGATTTTCTTTTGACCAAGCATCAAATTCTTTATTCCAATCAGATTCAAGAGTTGCTCTTTCGCTTTTTTTATCTTCAAAATATTTATAAGCTTCAGGCAACACATAGAAATCTTTATCTTCAGGAAGTCCCAATGCTTTTTTAGCAGCGATAACGCCTTCTGCACCAAGAGGAGCTCCATGAACATCTGCTGTTCCTTGTTTTGGAGCACCTTTTCCAATCACTGATTTTAACATAATCAATGTAGGTTTATCAGTACAAGATTTTGCTTCTTTTACAAGCTTTTCAATTCCTTCAACATTGTACATATCACCTTTCAAAACTTGCCAATCATAAGATTCAAATCTTTTCTGGATATTATCTGTAAAAGTTATATCAGTAGAACCATCGATAGAAATTTTGTTTTCATCATAAAAAACAATCAATTTTCCAAGTTTCAAGTGTCCTGCCAAAGAACAAGCTTCAGAAGAAACACCTTCCTGTAAACAACCTTCTCCAACCAAAGAGTAAGTATAATGATCTACAATTGTATGATTTTTAGTATTAAAACGAGCTGCCAACATTTCTTCAGCAATTGCCATTCCAACTGCCATAGAAACACCTTGTCCTAAAGGACCTGATGTATTTTCAACACCATCTGTGCAACCATATTCTGGATGACCTGGACATTTTGATCCTACTTGACGGAATGATTTTATATCATCCATTGAAACTTTATATCCAGCAATATGAAGAGCAGAATATAGAAGCATAGAACCATGACCTGCAGAAAGCATAAACCTATCTCGATTTACCCATTTTGAATCAGCAGGATTATGTTTTAAAATATCGCCATATAAAACAGCTGCAACTTCTGCAGCACCAAGAGGTAATCCAGGATGCCCAGAATTAGCTTTTTGAATAGCATCCATTGATAAGCTTCTAATAGATAAAGCAACAGCTTCAATACCTTTTTTGTCCATCGTATTCTCCTAAAAAAAAATTGTGCAGAAAGTTTCAACTTTCAAGCAATTCTTTTTTCGTTGTTTCGTAGCTTTAGCGAGAAACAACTGTATATTTTTGTTTGCAACGCAAACGAATTTAGATAAGTAAAATCTCATTTGATTTTGCTTATCGTATTCTCCTAAAAAAAAATTGTGCAGAAAGTTTCAACTTTCAAGCAATTCTTTTTTCACTTTATAAAATTTATAAAGTTTTTATAAACGCTTCAATTTCATCAGCTGAAGGTTTTGATTCAAGCAACTTTCTGAAAGGTAAAGACCTTATCAATTCAGCCAAAGTTGCAAGAATTTTTAAATGTAATTGTGAATTTTGTGTAAGTAATACAAACATTGCATATACTTTTCTCTCATCGGGAGCACTCATATCCATTGGATTCTTAAGATACACAATGCATATTCTCTGTTCACTCTCATCCTTGATTATAGAATTTCTTGCATGAGGGAGAGCTATACCATTACCAATTGCAGTACTTAAAACTTTTTCTCTAGCACACAAAGCATTATATACTTGTTCACGGTCTATTACATCGGGTAAATCCATCATTTTACACAAATTCGAAAAGACAACTTCTGGAGTATCACCTTCAACATCCTTGTATATTCCGCCTCTTTTTATCAATTCCATTATTTTTGTTAAATTATCTGCATCCATTTTCTATCTCCTATTTTATAACTTCAAAATTCCTATAAATATTATAATCCAATGATTGTGTCAGAGTTTCTTTTATCTCCTCGAACATCTCTTCCATTCCTTCCAAAGAAAGAGAAATGTCTGCAACCGGAATTTGATCCCTTATATAAACATTTTCTAATTCTTCAATAAGATGAAGTAAATGTGAAAACAACTGAGTAATAACAATAAATTCCTGTTGGGGAAATTTTCTCAAATCAAGACCAGAACAGCCTATTTGGCATAACAATGATGTTATTTCTGAAAACAAAACAAGAATACGCTGCCTGACTGGAGCTATGGTATAATCAGAAAATTGATTATAATTTTCCCTCAATATATCATTTCGTTTTTCTATATTCAATAAAATAAGTTTCTTTTCTTCAGAAGTAATTGTTAATGATTGGGGAAATATTTTATTCATCACAGACTCAACAGATTCTTTTTTTTTTGAAATTTGAGACTCATAAATACTATTTTCCAAATAAGAATCAATTATTTGCGGTGAAAATGACATAGTCATCTCAGATAAAAGATTTTCAGATGAAAAGTTTTTATTCCATTCACCTATATAAGGAATTTCCTCATTAGTTTTCCATATTCTAGATTCAACACCATAAGAAACAAAACCTATTTTCTTTGTATGCTGCAAAAATTCCTCTGCAGACCCACAATTCTCAGTACATAAATACTGTTGTTTTTCTAAATATAAATTTGCCAATTGCTCTTCTATTGATGAAACAGGACCGCTTCTATCAAAACTTTTCAGCAGCGAATCCTCAAAAATTGAATACCATTCTTCACGTTCAATATCAGCTTTTGACACACTTAGTTCTTCATTCGTACACTTTTGAACTTTCACACTAACAACATTATTTCGCCAGTCGGTTACTTTACAAATTATTCTGTCGCCATAACAGAAATTCTTTCCACCTTCAATCTTTGATATTGGCCATGAAGTTAGCATTATTTCTTTTGGAAGATTGTATTTTATTGCAGAAAGAGGAACTTTTTCATTTGCTTTATCACCTATCACATTTGGAAAAACATATCCTTCTCCATATAAGGCAAATAAATCCATAGCTGTATTCAATGTAATACTTTCTGGATGAGACTTAATTTGTTTTTTATTAGAATAAAGCTTTATATTATCAGAAGAAACAACAGGATTAACAAAAGGCATACACCTATGCCCCAAAACGATGCTTCCTTTTTTGCATTCTTCTTTTGTGGGTTTAAAACTAAATAAATTATCCGTAAATACGCCAGCTCTTGTCACAAACTTGTTATTTACAAGGGCAAAAACATTAGTTGAAGAATATAAAATATCAAATGCATTTTCTTTTGACATTTTCTGTCCACTTACTTTCATAAATTTCATGAAATCATCAACAGTAAAAACATTCAACTGAACTTTAAGATATTCTTCAATTACTTGCGATACATTATAATCCATATTTTAAATTATTCTTAAATCGATTAACTTTGCACCAGATTCAATTATTATAGAATTCATTTTTTCTTTTGTAATATCTGTTACTTTGATAGTCACTCTTCTTGTGTTTTTTTCATCTGACTCTCTCGTAACAACAGAAACTATATTTCCATTATTTTCAGCTATTTTAGTCAATAATTTTGCGAGTTCTCCAGGTTTATCATTTTGACAAATATTCGCCCTTACACCCTCGTATCTTGCACCAAACATATCAATAAACAGATGAAAAAGATCGCTTTCAGTAACAATTCCTACAACAATATCATCTTTTACAACAGGAAGACAGCCTATATTATTATCAACCATTATTCTTGCAGCTTCTTCAAGTACTTCATTTTCAGTTACTGTAATAACTTTTTTAGTCATATATTTGCCACATTTCAGTTTTGAAAGTAACGTGCTTATTTCGTACATATCAAGAGATGTAGCTTCAGATGGTGTAACTTTTTGAACATCATTCTTGGTGATTATGCCAATCAGTTTTTTTGATGAATTTAGAACTGGAAGTTTGCTTATATTATTTTTAATCATCAATGATTTTGCATCAGGAATTGTTGTATCCTCAGAAATACAAATTGGATTTTTTGTCATTATTGTTTCAATTATCATAATCTTCTTCCTTATATATAATTTTTATCCGCCAAGATATGCACTTTTTACAATTGGATCTGAAATCAAATCTTGTGCATTCCCACTTTTTACAATTTCGCCTGTTTCAAGTATATATCCTTTATTTGCAATTGACAAAGCCTTATATGCGTTTTGTTCAACTAGAAGAACTGTTGTGCCAGCTGCATTAATTTTTTGAATAATATTAAAAATTTCTTCTACAAAAATTGGAGCCAGCCCCATTGAAGGCTCATCCAAGAGTAAAAGCTCTGGCTTTGCCATTAAAGCACGTCCCATTGCAAGCATTTGCAATTCACCGCCACTTAATGTTCCTGCATTTTGTTTAATTCTCTCTTTCATTCGAGGAAATAAATCAAATACATTTTCTATATCTTTTTTTATTTCAGCTTTATCTTTTCGTAAATATGCACCTAACTCAAGATTTTGTTTTACTGTTAAGTTTAAGAAAATTCTACGTCCTTCTGGAACTTGAATAAGATGTTTTGCTACAATTTTATCGGCAGGAACATTTGTAATATCTTCATCTTTAAAAATGATTGAACCGCCTTGTTTTTTTGTTATATTTGAAATTGAATGTAGAGTCGTTGTTTTTCCAGCACCATTTGATCCAATTAAAGAAACTATCTCACCCTTTTCAACATTAAATGAAATTCCTTTTAACGCTTTTATAGCCCCGTAGGACACATTTAAATTATTAACTTTCAACATAATTTTTACCCCAAGTTTCCATAAATTACTCTACTGTTTTATTGAGCATCATTTCCTAAATATGCCTTGATTACTTGAGGATTCTTTTGAATCTCCACCGGCAATCCTTCTGCTATAATTTTTCCATAGTCAAGAACAAAAAGTCTTTCACAAATTCCCATAACAAATTTCATATCATGTTCAATTAACAGAATTGTCAAATTAAATTCTTTTCGAATGAATTCAATCATTTCTTTCAATTCCATTGTTTCTTGAGGATTCATACCCGCTGCAGGTTCATCAAGAAGCATTAATTTTGGATCTGACGCCAAAGAACGGGCAATTTCCAATTTTCTTTGTTCACCATATGATAAATTACTTGCTAATTCTTCTTTTTTATTTTCAAGTTTGATTATTTTAAGCAAATTATCTACTTTTTGATTCATTATTTGCTCATCGCGACGAAATTTTGAAGTTCTTAAAAATACATCAATCGGGTTTGATATTCTTGAATTATGAAGAGCAATTCTAACATTATCAGCGACAGTCAATTTTCCAAACAAACGGATATTCTGAAAAGTTCTAGAAATGCCAAGTTTATTTAGCTGGGCTGGATTCATCTTATTTATTTGCTTTATTTTATCATTTTTATCCAAAAAAATGATTTGCCCTGAAGTTGGAGTATAAACACCACATAGCATATTAAAAATTGTTGTTTTTCCAGCACCATTTGGACCAATCAAACCAATCAATTCGCCTTGTTTTATTTCAAATGAAAAATTACTTACAGCACAAAGTCCACCAAAAACAATTGATATATCAGATGCTCTCAAAACAGTTTTTCTTTCTTCAGTCATTCTTATTTCGCCTCCAATAAAACTCAATTATTTTTTGTATAGCTGAGTTTATCTGCATTCCTTATTAATCAGATTCCTTTTTGAACACTTTCATAAACCACGCTTTTATCCTTGATGGATATGTTGGACAATTGTGAACAAAATTTACAAATGAAAATTCTTTTAAACCGAGCAAGCCCTGAGGTCTAAAAAGCATTACTATTATTAAAATTACAGGATAAATCAACAAACGGAAATTCTGTAAGAAACGTAAAAATTCTTGTAAATAAGTTAAAATAAACGCAGCAAGAATGCTACCTGTTGTAGATCCCATTCCACCCAATACAACGTAAATTAAATAATCGATACTTTTTGTAAATGAAGCTTGTTCCGGTTTTATAAAACCAATAAATGGAGCGTATAAAGCACCACCAATACCGGCAACAAAAGATGCCAAAACAAAACCTATCATTTTATATTTAAATACAGGGATTCCTGACGAATTCGCGGCAATTTCATCTTCACGAACTGCCAAAATAGCTCTTCCGTAAGTTGAACGAATAAAATTCTGTACAAGTATTACCAAAAGAACAAGAGTTCCAATAATCGAAATATACGCAACTGTTGAATTCAATGTTAAAATTGTTGGAAATTGAATTCCGTTTGGACCACCAGTAAGCTTTTTCAAATTGAAGAATACAACTCTAATAATTTCACCAAAACCTAAAGTTACTATAGCAAGATAATCACCTTCAAGTTTTAATGTTGGAAAACCAATGATAATGCCAAATAATGCAGTAATAAAACCAGAAGCAATAATACTGATTGGCAAAGGAATTCCCAGATTAGAAGTTAATATAATTGTAGAATAAGCACCTATTGCCATAAAGCCTGCTTGTCCTAATGACAATTGGCCTGTAAAACCACAAATGATATTTACACTTAATGCCATAATTGCATTTATTCCAGATAAAGTGATAATCTGAGCAGTATAAGCGTCAATAACGTTTATTTGAATTAATATCGCAGGAATAACAACTGCAGCAACCGCAAAGATTCCGGGTATCAACATATTCTTAAAATATTTATTTTTCATAATATCAATCCCCTTTTATACTTTTACAATTCTTTTTTTACCAAACAAACCTGTTGGTTTTACAAGAATAATAATTATTAAAATTGAGAATGAAATTGCATCTGCAAATTGTGATGACAAATATCCTTTTGTTAGAGTTTCTGCAATTCCAAGAATAATTCCACCAAACATTGCACCAGGAATAGAACCAATGCCACCCAAAACGGCTGCAACAAAAGCTTTCAATCCCGGCATATAACCCATCATAGGATCAATTTGAGGATAAGCTGTAGCATACAAAATTCCACCAGCTCCAGCCAAGACAGAACCAATAACAAATGTAATTGAAATAGTTTTGTTTACGCTTATACCCATCAAACTTGCAGCTTCAGTATCAAACGAAACTGCTTTCATAGCTTTTCCGGTCTTTGTATAATTTATTATAAAATTTAAGGCAAGCATCAATACAGCAGAAGAGATTATTACAATAAGTCTTAGATTGGAAATTTCAAAAGAACCAAATGTATAATTTTTTATTTCCATTGTTGGATAAGCACGAGGATCTGGACCTACAAAAGGAAGAACACGCATAACATTTTGAAGAATCAATTCAACAGCAATTGCAGTAATTAACGAATTTAATCTTGGTGCATTTCTTAGAGGCCTATAAGCAAATCTTTCAATTACCAAGGAAAGCAATGCACAAAAAATCATTGCAGCTAAAAAAGCGACAGCCATTCCCAACGGATTTGCACCGAGAGCAACTAAAACAAAATATCCAGCATATGCTCCCATCATCATAATATCGCCATGGGCAAAATTAATAAGCTTTACAATTCCATAAACCATTGTATAACCAAGAGCAATCAAAGCATAAATACTTCCTAGCGATAAACCATTAATTAACTGTTGTAAAAACATAGCTTTTGACCTCCATATAAAATTTTCGTAAGTATACAGAAAAAATTAGTATTAGTGAAGTAATATATTCTTAATATAAACTAACAGTATATATCTAATTTACAAAAATTAACATGATTGATTCTTAAGTTATATGAAATTTAAGACTTTTTTAAACAATATTTCTGATTTTTACCTTAACAGCAATAAAAGTTCTGATTATAATTCTTTTCATGAAGCTAACTTTTTTAGGAACAGGAACTAGTAGTGGCGTTCCGGTAATTGGATGCAACTGTGAAGTTTGCAAATCAACTGATACAAAGAACAAACGAACAAGATGTAGCGTATTAATCACAACAAATGAAAATAAAATAATTTTAATTGATATATCTCCCGAATTCAGGATTCAAGCATTGCGACAAAATATTTCAAAAATCGATTTAGCTCTTATTACTCACGCACACGCAGATCATTTTCACGGAATTGACGATTTACGCTCTTTTTGCTGTATTTCAATGAAAACAAACCTCGAAAAAGACCATCTCACACCTTTTCCTCTTTACACAAATAAAACAGCCGTCGATGACATAAAAAGCAGATTCAATTATTTATTCAAACCTGTTACAGAAGGTGGCGGTCATGCTTTCATAAAATTGAACGAATGCACAAAACCGTTCAACATTGGAAATACAAAAATAATTCCCATTCCACTAAAACACGGTTCTCTTGAAGATACAGGCTGGCTTTTGGAAGAAAATGGTTTTTCTATTGCATATCTCACTGACTGCAATTTTATTAGCGATGAAGCAATCAATCTTATTCATAACTATTGCGGGAATTTAACTCATTTAATAATTGATGGATTAAGAATAAAAGAACATTCTACTCATTTTAATTTTTTACAAGCGATGGATGCGGCAGCCAAAATTGGTGGAAAAAACATCTGGTTCACACATCTAACCCATTCATCAAGTCACGAAGATGTTAATTCTTACATACATGAACACATAAATGAATTTCCAAATCTTCAAGCAATAATTGAAAATGGGGGAATTATCAGCCCCGCCTATGACGGATTAGATTTATTTTCTGAATAGAAATCAATAAAACAAAAAAAACCGCTCTTATTAAAAGAACGGTTTTCCTTTCCAAATAAAACTTAAATATCTTATTTAGCTTCTACAGCTTCTGTCTTTGGTACAGTAACTTTCTTGTCAATAAAACCAGCACGAAGGCATCTTGTACAAACATTAATAGTTTTTGAAGTTCCACCGAACTGAGCCTTTACCTTAAGAAGATTTGGTCTCCAAGTTCTGCGTGTATGGTTGTATGATTTACTAATTTTATTTCCGCTTATTGGAGCTTTTCCGCAAACGTCACACATTCTTGACATAATTATCCTTCCTTATATATAAACAATGAATTTCTTAAACAAGTATAATAGTTTTAGTAATATACTAGAAAGAAAAAAAATAATCAAGAGTAAAATAAGCGTTATTACAAATACTATTCTGTTTTTATTTTTTTATAATAAGACTGAACTTCTTCGGAATAAACACCTTGACTTTCATATAACACTAACGGACGTTCAACAATTAAATCTGAAAGGGAACTTTTTTCCGCTTGGACTAAAACCATAGATGGCTCTGTATTTTGAAAAGGGTGAACAAATCTTATTTTCTTTGGATTCAATTTATATTTATTCAATAGAAGAATTATTTCACTTAATCGAAAGGGTTTGTGAATTAAATAAAACTTTCCTTTTGATTTTAATAAAGATGAAGCACTTTTCACTACATCTTCAAGATTGCAATATATTTCATGACGTGCAATCATTTTTGACAGATTCATACCTGATTCATTTACTACAAAATCTGCTTTTTTAATAAATGGAGGATTACTAATAACAACATCAAAATCATTCTTAGAAAGAGTGGGAAAAGGATTTTTTATATCACATTTTAGAATTTTCACTCTGTCTTCAAGACAATTCAACGCTACGCTTCTATTTGCCATGTCAACATATTCACCTTGAATATCAATACCATAAAAAATTGAAGAAGGATAATATGAAGACATCAATATTGGGATAACCCCTGTTCCGGTTCCTAAATCAACTATTTTATTTCCATTATGGGCTTTTGCAAAATTAGACAGAAGAATTGCGTCTATTCCAAAACAAAATGATTTTTTAATCTGAATAATTTTTGTTCCAGTTTGAGGCAGTATATCTATTCTTTCATTATTTATTTGATTTTCCATATTGATTTTCTATGCTAATAATTTGATCTCTTATTGCAGCTGCATTTTCATATTCCATTTTATCAGCATATTCAGACATATGTAGCTTTAATTTATTAATCAATTTTTTTCTTTCTTCTGAATTGAATAAATTGGTATTACTTATAAGAATTTCTGAATCCTGTTTTGTATCTTCCTCTGCATCTTCTTTTTGATGAACAAGAATATCATTAATTGCTTTTGAAATTGTAGTTGGTGTAATTCCGTGCTCTTCATTATATTTTTATTGTATTTCACGCCGATGTTTTGTCTCTTTTATAGAACTTTCCATAGCAGGACTCATGTGATCTGCGTACATGACAACTTTTCCTTCAGAATTTCTAGCTGCACGTCCTATTATCTGAATTAAACTTGTTTCTGAACGTAAAAATCCAATTTTGTCTGCATCAAGAATTGCAATAAATGATACTTCAGGCAAATCAATTCCTTCTCTTAAAAGATTAATTCCAATTAAAACATCAATTTCACCTGAACGAAGAGATTTTAGAATTTCTACACGTTCAAAAGTATCTATCTCAGAATGAATATATTTCACCTTTAAATCCAAGTCTGTAAGGTAATCAGTTAAATCTTCAGCCATCTTTTTTGTAAGAGTCAGGACAAGAGAACGTTCTTTTTTGGCAATTCTATCTTTTATTTCCCTATAAATATCTTCCATTTGCCCTTCACTTGGACGAACTTCAACTATAGGATCAAGAAGACCTGTTGGACGAATCAACTGTTCTACAACCTGTGAACTTTTTTCTATTTCATCTTTTCGCGGTGTTGCAGTAACATAAATAACTTGATTTACTTTTTTGCTAAATTCTTCATATTTTAGCGGTCTGTTATCCAAAGCCGATGGCAATCTAAATCCAAAATCTATTAAACTTTGCTTACGACTACGATCTCCTTCATACATGGCTCCAATTTGCGGAACAGATACGTGGGCTTCATCAATCATGCACAAAAAGTCATCAGGAAAATAATGAAGCAATGTTGCAGGTGGCGAACCTGGACTACGCCCGCTTATTGAACCGGAATAGTTTTCAATTCCAGGACAAGTTCCCATTTCATTTAGCATTTCAATATCATAAGTTGTACGGGTTTTTAATCTTTCTGCTTCAAGAATCTTTTTTTCGGCGGAGAAAGTTTCTAATCTAGAATCTAATTCTTGTTTTATCTTTTCAGTAGCTTTCCTCAATATATCTTGAGGAACAACAAAGTGTTTTGCCGGATAAAAAACAGTTTCATCTAAATCTTCTACAGTTTTTTGATTTAAAACATTAAAGCGCTTTATGTGTGAAATTGTATCCCAGTCTAATTCTATCCTATAAGCTTCATCAGTTTCCATATAAGGGGGAAAAACATCAATTGAATCACCATGAATGCGAAAATTTCCATGGGTAAAAGCCATATCATTTCTTGTATATTGCAACGAAATCAACAATTCTGCGAATTTTTTTATGTTAAGAGTCTGCCCTTTTTCAACATGAACACGCATTTCCTTATAAAGTTCAGGCATTCCAAGCCCATATATGCATGAAACTGTAGCAACGACAATAACATCCCGTCTTTCCATCAAACTATAAGTGGCACTTAACCGCAATCTGTCAATTTCATCATTTATGGAACAATCTTTTTCTATATATAAATCACGAGCAGCAACATACGCTTCGGGCTGATAATAATCGTAGTATGAAACAAAATATTC
>JAAZCS010000018.1 GCA_012513125.1 Treponema sp.
ATTTTTTTCATATATATCATTCTCCTTTATATTGAATACATAATGTTCTAAATTGTTCATCAAGCTTAGCAATATCCGCAAGTGTATTTGCTAAACTTGTATAATCTTCTTGCATGCTATCTAAGTGTGCTTTACCAAACAGCATAGCCAACTGTTCTTTAATATCTGCTTTGATTGAATCATGTTCTTTTAAGAATTTACCCATATATAAGTTTCTTACAGAAGCTAATCTAAAGCTAAAAAATTGATGTATTTGATTTTGCTGTTGGTTTAGACCATTGTCTCTAATTGATTTAGCATAACTCTCTATCACTTTTCTATCGCCATACTCATAACGCTTTTTCATAACAACAGATACATCTTGATATACTTCCTTAGGAGTTGGAATTTTCGTTCGTTTTAAGTTTCCCCACATTGAAAATGAACCTCTTTTGTATTCAATATGCTCCGCTTTCCAGGCTTCCAAAAATTCTACAAAATTCATTTTCATACAAGGGTATCCCGCTGGGTCATGCAAATAGATATTATTTTCATCTAAATCAAAAACTGAAACGAAATGATCAACTCCATTCTGATTCATAGAATTAGGGTTGTAGGTCAAATAACCCATATCTAATGGACCAACAACAACTGAACCATTGCCCAAAAAGGATTTTAGTTTTTCTCTAATAGTATCAACTTTGATTTCATCAGAACTATTTAAGAAGAACTCTTCATATTCAAAACCGAGAATCCGCAAACAATTATTTATTGAAATATCAGGCAAGCCATTATCAAAGAAGACCAGTGGGTGTTTTGTGTCGTTATCAACAAAACTTGCTCCATTTCCCATTACCATTATTGCTTCTAAATATTCAGGATGAAAATAATGTCCGTACGAGTTTAATACCATGGCTACTGAATTGGTATAACATAATGGCACATCTCCGAAATATAAATCCATACAACTACCTCCTTTCACTTTTATTTTATAGTTTCCAATAAAAGTTTTCCTGTCATTCTCTGCACAGGAAATTTAGAAATTTACATTCGTTTTTTAAGTGATAATATACTTATAGAAGGAAGTGTTCAGAGTGAATGATTTAGTTGAAATAATACGTCGGATTGAAGAAAATATCGACCAAGAAATAGATTACAAACAACTCTGTAAAGGATTGGGTATAACAAGTAATTCTTTACAGCGTATTTTTCCTGTTCTCTTTAACATTACATTGTCTGAATATATTAGAAAACGTCGTTTAACAAAAGCTGCTTTTGAATTGAAACAAACACAACATAGAGTCCTTGATATAGCTTTAAAATATTGTTACGAAACCAATGAGGCATTTACAACCGCCTTTAAGAAACAGCATGGGGCTACTCCATCCGCAGTTCGTAAAGGTGCTCCTTTTAACTTGTTTGATACTTTGGAGCTAAACGTAACTATAAAGGGTGGAAAAGAAATTCCAATAGAAATTATAACTCTCCCTGATTTCTATGTTGCTGGGCTTTCAATAGATACGTTTGTTAATAGTCCAGAAATATCAGCTCTTTGGGAGCGATTAACAGATTCTGATTTAGTTAATGATTTAATGAGTATTAGTACAGGAAGAAGTTTTGGTGTGTGTTATGACATAAAAACAAATGAACAGATAAAGTATATGGCAGGTTGGGAAGTTGAAAGTCCAGAAAAAGTCAGACATCTTCCTGTCGATGTAACTTTAATAGAATCGTCAACTTTTGCTATTATTCCATGTATTGGAGAAGTTCCAGAATCATTACATAATGCGTGGGCTTATATATGGAGCAAATTTTTTCCAGAAAGTGGATATACCTATTCTGGAAAAGCTGATTTAGAATTTTACCCCGAAAAAGTCACGGACGATAAGAATTATCAAATGCAAATTTGGGTTCCTGTTGAAAAAATAAAAAAATGACGTATAGATTACACAATTATTTTGGCTATACGCTATTTTCAATTTGCCCAATAATCTTCCGGTTATTCACTCTCTTTTCAAGCGTAAAATTGAATTGAGATATTTGTGGTGCTATGGTCTGTTAGTCGAAAAATTTTGACCTGCCGTCTAAATTGGTTCATTTACAACGTTCGTTATTTTTAATAATACACCAGTCTGGCCGCATGCTCAGCAGCTGTCAGATAGCCAAGTGAGTTGTGCGGACGAAACTAATTGTA
>JAAZCS010000241.1 GCA_012513125.1 Treponema sp.
TCTTTAGATTGAGCTGATGGGAGGAATGAAGAATGAAAGAAAAAAAAGTGAAAGCTTCTAACAATGGATATATTGGCAGACCAAAGGCAATGAAGACAACTAATAAATTTGAATTCAAAAATTTAACAAAACAGTTTTATATTGAATTGGGAATTTTTTTAGTAATCGCTGCATTTATTGCCTATATAGTAATTCGACTTGTAAATGTGGGAAATGTTCCGTCAACAAAAATCATGACCTATGAATATATAGGAAACGACGAAACTCCTCATTATATAATGGAAAATGAATTTATTCGTTTTGACATGGATCCGTCTACTACGGCCTTTTCTGTATTGCAAAAAAATACAGGAAAAGTTTGGTATTCTAATCCACTAGATGTAGATAATGATAAATTTGCTTTGTCAAAAGAAAAAAATAATATGAAATCAACATTTTTAATTAAATATTCAAATATTAATGGTGTTGATAATGTTTATGATTCATATTCTTATTCAATTCAAAAAAAATATTATGAAGTTAAGTCAGATACTAATGAAATTACAGTAAATTACAGTATTGGTGATGTTGAAAGAGTCTATATTTATCCGATGGCGTTAACAGAAGCTGATATGGAATCTTATTGTGAAAAGTTATCAACTGCTGATGCACGTTCTGTAAAACAAAGTTATAGAAAAATGGATATTACTAATCTTTTGCCTTCAGATAATGTAAGTGAACTTCTCGCAAAATATCCGATGATGGAAAAAGAAATAATTTATATTATTCGTGATCCATTGCAAACATGGCTTAAAGAAAAAACTGAAAGTTTGTTTGAGTCTATTGGTTATACAGAAAAAGATTATGAAAAAGACCTTGAAATGTACAAAGAAGGTTCTGTAAAAAATGTTCCAATGTTTAACTTGACTGTAAATTATAAGCTTGATGGAAATCAATTTATTGTAGATATTCCTTTTGATAAAATTTCTTACAAAAAAGAATATCCAATTATTTCTGTTTCGGTTTTACCATATTTTGGTGCAGCTGGAACAACAGATAATGGCTACTTATTCGTTCCTGAAGGAAGTGGAAGTTTAATTAAATTTAATAATGGAAAAATCAAACAGAGTGGATATTATTCAAATGTTTACGGATGGGATTATGCAACTGATAGGCTTGCCGTATTCACAGAAACAAGAAACTCATATCCAGTTTTTGGAATTTCATATGATGATTCAAGTTTGATTTCAATAATAGACAAAGGTTCTTCTTACGCGTCAATTAGTGCTGATATTAGTGGCAAAAAAAGTAGTTGTAATTTTGCATATGCAGAATACACAATGTTAAATAGAGAGCTTTTTGAAGTATCTGCAAGAAATATCAATGCTCAATATTCATATCAAGATTCATTACCTCAAGATGAATCAATTTCTCAAATATACAAATTTGTTGATTCTGGTAGTTATGTTGATATGGCAAATGCTTATGGAGATTATTTATTTGATGATAATAAAAAAGTCAATAATGAAAATGTTCCTGTTGCGGTTGAAATAATTGGTGCTGTTGATAAAGTTCAGCAGGTTGTGGGAATTCCAATGAATAAACCATACAAACTTACAACTTATAAAGAAGCTTCTAAAATTATTACTGATATTGAAAATCGTGGTGTAAAAAATGCATACGTAAAATTAACGGGAATGATTAATGGTGGATATAAACAAAAACTTTTAGAGAAATTTAATTTTATAGGTATTTTGGGCGGAAAATCAGACTTTAAAAAGATGATATCAACGGTAAAAGATTTATCTTCTGTTTTATATTTGGATGCTGAAACTCAATTTGAATATAATTCAAACATTTTTGATGGATTTTTTAATTATTCAGATGCAGCAAGGTTTGTAAGTTCAGAACTAGCAGAATTGTATGTATATTCACCAATTTGGTATGGAAAAGATGAAACTACAGATTCATATTATCTATTAAAAACAAGTGTTGCAGCTAAAGCAAACGATATTCTGTTGAATAAATCTTTGAAATATCAGTTAGATGGAATTTCTTATCGAAGTAATGGATACATTTTGTCTTCAGATTTTAACAAGAATTCTATTATGAGCCGTTCAAAAGTAATGATAGATCAAATTCAAAAAATGAAGAATGTTAATACAAGTGGATTGGGTCTGATGGTGAATGCAGGAAATGATTATTCTGTAAATGAAGCTGAAATAATTACAAATATGGTTCTCCATGGTAATTCATATGCCATTTTGGATAAACAAATTCCATTCTATCAAATTGCTTTACATGGACGTGTTAATTACACAGGAACTGCAATAAATAACGCTCCTGAATATAATCAGGTAGTTCTTGAATCAGCGGAATGTGGAGCCGGTTTATTCTTTACATTTATAAATGATTCTGAACAGACATTACAAGAGACAAGATATACTAATTATTACGCTTCAAGTTATGATAATTGGAAAGATAAAATGACTGACATTTATACAAGATATAATAAAGCATTAAGCGTAATAAAGAATCAGAAAATTTCTGATCACAGCTTTATGTCTGAAAATGTTACTGTCACTAAATATGATAATAATTATCAAGTCGTTGTAAACTTTGGATATACAGATTATGTAACACAAGATGGAGTTGTTATTCCTGCTCGTGATTACAAGGTAATTAAGGTGGAGGCATAATGTTTAAGTTGAAAAAAAGTAAGATAGGTCTTACAAAACAAAGATCTGTTATTGGATATATATTTATACTGCCATTTATTTTGGGATTCTTGTTTTTTATGGTGAAGCCTCTTGGTCAATCATTAAAAATGGCATTGAGTGATGTTGCACTTTCAATTACTGGTTTTAGTATTACATGGAATAATTTTGCGAATTTTAAAAGAGCTTTTACTGTTGATCCTGAATTCAACCGTATGCTTGTTGAATCAATTACAACAATGATTTTTAGGTCATTAGCTACAATTGTATTCAGTTTCTTTGTTTCATTAATCTTGAATCAGAAATTTAAGGGAAGAGCTTTGGTTCGTTCTATATTCTTCATGGCTGTAATTCTTTCTTCTGGTGTTCTTGTTGGCTTGGAATATAACAATTCTTTGATGGCAGAATTAAAAGCAACAATTGAAGAAGCTGGTAATTCTAATACAATTACGGCAGTTTTGGAGCAAATTTTAGTATCAAATACTGGTGGAGTTAATGGCATTAGTGGAAAAGTGTTTAAAACTCTATTCGAAATAATTGATTCAATTTATGAAGTAGCCATGGCATCAGGTATTCAAATAATTATTTTCTTGTCTGGTTTACAGAATATTTCACCTAGTATGTATGAAGCAGCCGATATGGAAGGTTGTACATCTTGGGAAAGTTTATGGAAAATTACTGTTCCAATGGTTAGTCCATTACTTCTTGTATGTTGGATTTATACTATAATCGATTTCTTTATGAAAACTGATAACCAAATCATGGAAAAAATAAACGACATGATGATTATTCAACTTAATTATGGATATAGTTCTGCATTGGCGTGGATTTATTTCCTTGTAGTTATGGTTTTAATAGGAATAAGTTCATTCATAATTTCAAAGGTGGTTTACAATTATGACTAAAAAGAAAGATAAGATAGAAGCTACGGCAATTCATAAAGAAACTTTTTGGGAGCGAAATGAAGCTTCAAATGGAATCTTATTGAATGAAACTATAAAAAAATATACTGTGTCAATTTTTAGAGCAATTCTTTTGTTTGGAATGTGCTTCCTTATTTTGCAACCAATATTAAATAAAATTTCACTCAGTTTTATGTCTGAAAAAGATTTATACGATACTACAATTATTGTAATTCCAAAAAACTTTTCGACAATGAATTATAAAATTACATCAACTCTATTGAATTATAAAACTTCTTTATTAAATACTGTATGGGTTTCTGTTCTTGTTTCAATAATTGAAGTGTTTATGTGTTCATTTGTTGGTTATGGTTTTTCAAGATATCAGTTTCCGCTAAAGAAATTTTGGTTTTTCTGTGTAATATTGGTAATTGTTATTCCTCCTCAAACTATTTCAACCTCATTATTCTTACATTTCCGATTTTTTAATGTTTTTGGACACACTTTAAACTTAAGAAATTCTATGGTGCCTTATATATTGATGTGTTTTGGCTGTATGGGATTAAAAAATGG
Organism: Treponema sp.; assembly: GCA_012513125.1. GTDB lineage: Bacteria > Spirochaetota > Spirochaetia > Treponematales > Treponemataceae > Treponema_D. The sequence continues at coordinate 4,172 of JAAZCS010000241.1, forward strand.
ATTGTATATTTTTATGATTCGTCAATATTTCTTGGGATTTCCATATGAATTGGAAGAAGCTGCTTATGTAGATGGTTGTGGACCTTTTACTACATTCTTTAAAATTATGATTCCAGGGGCAAAACCAATTTTGACATCATGCTTCTTGTTCTCTTTTGTTTGGCAATGGACTGATAGCTTTTATACTCAATTATTCCTTGGAAAGATTGATATGCTTTCAACAAGAGTTGGAAGTTTAAGCGATAGGTTTGCTGGATATATGAAAGAAGTTTTTTCAATGCCAACTGTTACAATGGGTTATACAAATGCAATTGTTTCAACTGGCGTTTTGATGACAATAATTCCATTAATAATTTTGTATTTGTTTGCTCAAAGATTATTTGTTGAGAGTTTGACATCTACTGGTGTGAAAATTTAAAAAGTAAAAATATTTTTTTTACGAATTCAGTGTTATAATAAATGCAGTGTTAGTTAAATACTGCTATTAAAAAGGTAAAATCCGAGAAATCGGTATAAAAAATAAAGGAGTTTTTTATGAAAAAAATCGCAAAAGTTGCACTTGTATTTGCTGCTATTTTTTCTTTGGGATTAATTAGCTGTGGTAAATCTAGTGGCTCTTCTGGAACAAGTTCTAATGGTGCATCAGATGCATACAAGAAACAGAAGAAAGAAAAGGATCCAGCAACAAAGAAAGTTTATGACTTTGGTGGAATGGACATTGTAGTAGGAGATTGGTGGACAAACCCTGATGAAGCACCAAAAACTCCTTTTGAAGAAGATAGAAAAAAGTGGCGTAATTGGGTTCAAGATACTTACAATTTCAAAATGGTTCAAAAATCAGTAGGAAGCTGGGAAAATCAACCAACTTTCGTAGCAAACTTCTGTACAACTGGTGGAGATGAAAACTACGTTGTTGTTATTGATGGAAGAAGTGCTCTTTCTGGAATGAAAGCTGGTTTATTCTATGATTGGAGTAAAATTAAAGACATTGATTGGACAAATCCAAAATGGGTTGAATCTGCAAAGAATAAACTTATGAAAGGTGATAGTTTCTATGCTGTTCGTCCTTTAGTTTCTGAACCACGTGGTGGTGTATATTTTAACAAACGTTTGTTAAAAGAAGCAGGAATTAATCCTGATGAAATTTATGATTTACAGAAATCAGGAAAATGGAACTGGACTACATTCGAAGAAATGTTAAAGAAAACAACTCGTGATATTGATAACGATGGTGTTATTGATACATGGGGTATGGCTAACTTAAGTACAGAATTCTGTTATTTAGCTCTTATGTCAAATAACGCTCAGTTAATTGGAAAAGATGCTAGTGGTAAATATTTCAACGATGTTGGATCAGAAAATTCAATTGAAGCTTTCAACTGGGTTCAGCAAATGGTTAAAAACTATGAAAAACCAACTCCACAGGGTGCAAACTGGGATTGGATGTATTCTGCATTCAAAAACGGTGAAGTTGCATTTGAAATCCACCAGGCATACTGGACTGGCGATTTAGCTGACATTCCTGATGATTGGGGATTTGTATGTTTCCCACTTGGACCAAAAGGCGACAACAAATATAAGACATTACAAGATGACTTTACATTTGCAATTCCTGCAATTTATGGTGACGAACGTGCATCAAAAATTGGAAAAGCATTTGACTTGTGGTCAATGGATGTTCCAGGATATGGTAACGATACATGGAAAGAGGATTATTATCCAAGATTCCGCGATTCACGTGCTGTAGATGAAACATTACAGAATATGAATGATAATGGTATTGCTCGTTATGATAATATGATTCCAGGTTTGAATACTGGTGATATTATTTGGAATGTATACCCAGGTTATTCAACAATTCAGGAAAAATATGAATCAACAAAGAACTCTTGGCAAGCTTTAATTGATGAAGCTAATAAATAGTTCAGATTTATAATTTAAACTGAATATAATTATTTATATTTGGCCTCAAAATTTGGCGACAGATTTTGAGGCCTTTTTTATTGAAACGATATTTGTATTTGTATATAATCACTTCATGATGAATATGAAAGAACATGGAACATTAACAAGTGACAATCATGCAGCTTTATGGCATGGACGATTTGAAGAAGGGCCAGATGCAGATGCAGTTGCTTTTGAAACATCTATCCATATTGATGAACGAATGGCGATAGATGATATTATTGGCAGTATGGCACATGTAAAAATGCTTTCTCATGTGAATTTAATAACAGTAAAAGAAGAAGAAAAAATCTTGAGTGGATTGAAATCAATAGAAGATGACTTGAAAAGTGGTTCATTAAAAATTGATTATTCAGCTGAAGATATTCATTCATTTATAGAAGCAACATTAACTGATAGAATTGGTGAAGAAGGTAAAAAAGTTCATACAGGTCGAAGTCGTAATGATCAGATTGCTTTGGATGAAAGGCTTTATTTAAAGAGAATAATTCCTTCAATTCAAGATTCAATTGCCACCTGTGTTGAAGCGTTAATAGAAATTTCAGAACAAAACAAAAATACGATAATTCCAGGTTTTACTCACATGCAACACGCACAACCTGTAACTTTAGCACATCATTTATGTGCATGGGCTTGGAGTTTAGTTCGCGATTATCAAAGACTTGGTGATTCTCTAAAGAGAATAGATTTGTCTCCAATTGGAGCTGGTGCTTTAGCGGGAAGTGGCTTGCCTTTAGATAGGGCTTTTGAGGCAGCTGAACTAGAATTTAATGGAATAATTCAGAATTCTTTGGACGCCGTATCAGATAGAGATTATTGTATTGAAATAGCTTCTTGTTTATCTATTTTACAAATGCATTTATCAAGATTTTGTGAAGAAATAGTTTTGTGGTCAACATCAGAATTCTCATTTATTGATTTAAGCGAAAAATGGTCTACTGGAAGTTCAATCATGCCTCAGAAGAAAAATCCTGATTTTGCAGAATTAATTAGGGGTAGAACTGGAAAGGTTTACGGAAATTTAATCGCTTTGCTAACAATGATGAAAGCGTTGCCGTTAGCATATGATAGAGATATGCAAGAAGATAAAGAAAGCCTTTTTGCGTCAATTGATACTGTTTTTTCATGTGTAAAAGTTTTTACAAAGATGATTGCGACTGCAAAATGGAATAAAGATAAAATGAGTGACGCTTGTGAACAAGGTTTCCTAAATGCAACAGATGTAGCTGATTATTTAGTTTGTAAAGGAATGCCTTTTAGAACTGCTCATGGTGTGTCTGCAAAAGCTGTAAGAATTGCGATTGATAAAAAATGCCGGCTTGAAGATTTATCGATAGATGAATTCAAATCTTGTTCTGAATTGTTTGAGGATGATATTTATCAAAAAATTGCAATAAAAGAATGTGTAAATACTCGTATGACAATAGGTGGACCATCTGAAAAGGCAGTAAGTGCACAGATTGAAGAATTGAGAAAAATAATTAAAAAAAATAATTAGATTAGAGGAATAAAATGTAAAAAATTATTAAATTAAGTTTAGCTTTGGTTGCAGTTTTATCATGCACACTTATGGGCTGTAAAAAGAGTAATAATCAAGGTGATAATTCATTGGCAGATTTAAAATCTAGAGGCGTGTTTGTTTTGGGTTTGGATGACGCATTTCCACCTTTAGGTTTCAGAAATGATGATAACGAAATTGTTGGATATGATATTGATCTTGCAAAGGAAGTTTCATCACGTTTAGGTGTTCAATTTAAAGCTCAACCAATAGACTGGGATGCTAAAGAAATGGAATTGAATACAGGTAAAATAGATTGTATTTGGAATGGTTTTACAATTACAGCTGATAGAGAAAATGCTTTGTCATTTACTACTCCATATTTGAATAATGCTCAAGTTTTAGTTGTAAGAACTGACAGTAATATTAAACAATTAAGTGATATGAAAGGTAAGATAGTTGGTCTTCAGAGTGGTTCAAGTGCACAAGAAGCAGTAGATGGAAATGAATCGTTTTCTTCATCTGTAAAAGAAAAAGTTTTGTTTGAAGATAATATTTCAGCATTAAACGATTTGGACATTGGTGGAGTACAAGGAATTGTTATGGATAGCGTTGTTGCAAATTATTCAATCGTTCAAACAAGAAAACCTTTTTCAATTATCTCAGAACCTTTATCTAATGAAGCTTATGGAGTTGCATTCAGAAAATCAGATGTTCTTTTAAGAGATGAAGTTCAGAAAATTTTGATTGAAATGCAAAAAGATGGTACAGTAACAAAAATATCAAATAAATGGTTTGGTAGAGATATTTCTGTCATTTCTTCTAAATAAATAATTAGCTGATTGCATCAAGTCAATCAGCTATATGAAATTAAAATATGACTTTAGAAAGATATATCAAAATGCTTTATTCTATGATGTTGGGTTCACTTACATCATTGGAAGTTTTTTTTCTTACATTATTGTTTTCAATTCCTTTGGCTTTAGTAATTGCTCTTGGCCGTATGTCAAAAAATAAAATCCTAAGTAAAATAGTAAATATTTTTTTGCTGATAATTAGAGGTACACCTTTAATGCTTCAGCTTTTGGTTGTTTATTTTGGACCGGGTTTGTTTGTTCGGTGGCTAAATAATATGGGATATCAGATTCCTTTTTTATGGAATAGATTTGCAGCTGCTATTATTGCTCTTTCAATTAATTATGCTTGCTATTTTGCTGAAATATATAGAGGCGGAGTGGAATCGATTCCACAAGGTCAATATGATGCAGCAAAAGTCTTAGGTTATTCACAAATACAAACATTTTTCAAAATTATTTTACCTCAAGTAGTAAAAAGAATAATTCCTGCAATGGGAAATGAAGTTATCACTTTGGTAAAAGATACAGCCTTAGTTTCAGTTATTGGAGTGGCAGAATTGCTTATGGTTGCAAAGGAAAGACAAGGTGCGTTATTCTCTTTTACACCATTACTGATTGCAGGACTTTTTTATTTTGTTATGAATTGGTTTGTATCATTCTGTTTTTCAAAATTAGAAAAAAAATTATCCTATTATAAGTAACGGAAAAATAATGGAAGAAATTATAAGTGTAAAAAATCTTGTTAAGACTTTTGGATCAAATAAAGTTATAAAGGATATTTCTTTTTCAATTGAAAAGGGACAGGTTCTTTCAATAATTGGTCCAAGTGGATCTGGAAAATCAACTATATTAAAATGTATTACACAACTTGAAGATGTGACTCAAGGTTCAATTGAAATTTGTGGGCAGTCGCTAGTAAAAGATGGCATTTATGTAGAAAAAAAGAAACGTCAGAAAATTATTTTGAAAAGTGGACTTGTTTTTCAAAATTTCAATTTATTTCCACATTATACAGTATTAGAAAATGTTGTTAAGCCTCAAATTACAGTGTTGAAAAAGACTGAAAAAGAAGCAAAAGAAACTGCACGTATTTTACTTAATCGAATGGGGCTTTCTTTGAAGGAAAAAAATTATCCATGTGAATTATCAGGTGGGCAACAACAGCGAGTGTCTATTGCAAGAGCTTTAGCATTAAAACCGGATATTCTTCTTTTTGATGAACCAACAAGTGCTTTGGATCCTGAGCTTACTGGCGAAATTCTGTATGTTATAAAAGAATTGACTGAAGAAAAAATGACAATGATAGTTGTTACTCATGAAATGTCTTTTGCAAGAGATATTTCAACAAATATTATTTTTATGGATGCAGGTTATATAATTGAACATGGCAATCCTTTAGATGTAATTAATAATCCTAAAAATGAGAGAACAAAAGCTTTTTTGGCTAGATTTAATAATAAGATATAGAATACTGTAAACTGGTGTTCTCAATAATTGACTTTAATGTAAAATTTAAGTAAAATATTTGTTTATATTGGCAGTTTTATACTGTAATAAAAATGTAATTTTATAACTAGAAATAGTTATATGGAGGAATAAATGGTCAAGATTAGACTTAAGAGATTTGGTGCTCAAAAACGTCCATGCTATCGTGTTGTAGTTCAGGATTCAAGAAAACCACGTGATGGTGTTTGTATTGAAGAAATTGGAACTTATCAGCCAATAGCTACTGCTGATGCTCAGATTTCTATCGATTTGGATCGTGCTAATTACTGGATTAGTAAAGGTGCTCAACCAACTGATATCGTTTCAAAATTGATGAACAAACAGTCTGTTTCACAGGCGAAGTAGTTTATTAAGGAGCTTGCAATGGAAAAAGACCTGATTGAATATATTGCAAAATCATTGGTCGATGATCCGTCAGCTGTATCAGTAAACGAAACAGAAGGTGAAAAGGGCATGGTGCTTCAACTCAAAGTAGCAAAAGACGATATTGGCAAAGTAATTGGCAAATATGGTCGTATTGCAAAAGCTATGCGAACAGTTTTGAGTGCTTCTTCTGTAAAGGAAGGAAAACGCTACAGTTTGGATATTTTGGATTAATTGATGGAAAAAGAGCATCTTGCCGTTGGTTTTATCAGAGCAGCCCATGGTTTTTCTGGTAAATGTAAAATTGAAAGTGCTTCTGGCAGTTATGAGCATCTGCTAAAATTAAAGGAAGTTATTTTGCATCATAATGGTGAAAAGCGACCGTGCAAAGTGGATTGTATGGAAGCTGGAAACAATATTTTATATGCAAAGTTTGAAGGAATTGATTCTGCTGAAGAAATACGAAAGTATAATGGATGGGAATTATTAGTTCCAAGAAAAAATGCTAAACCTTTGCAAAAAGGTGAATGGTATATTGAAGATTTAATTCAATGTAACATTGAATGGATTCCGGCAACGTTGGATGCACCCTCAGAAATTGTGGGGAAAATTACAGACGTATTGGAAGGCGGAGCAGGTTACTTGTTAGAAGTTTCACTCTCCGAGAGTTGCAACTGTATTGATGATAAAATCAAATTTACTGAAAGTGGCAAAAATAGAAAAGTATTAGTGCCATTTAATGATAAATATATAGGTAAAGTTGATATAAAAAATCAGTTAGTTCAATTGATGCACCTCTGGATTCTGGAGTAAGTCCATGAAATTTACAGTGCTGACCTTGTTTCCTGATATTGTAAAAGCTTTTTTTGAAAACTCAATCATGGCTAAAGCAGTAGAAAAGGAAATTATTGCCTACGATTTGGTGAACATCAGGGATTTTTCTCTTGATAAACATCATACTTGTGATGACGGAACTTATGGAGGCGGAGCTGGACAGTTAATGTTGGCTGAGCCTCTAGGACGGGCATTGGATAGTGTAAATGCTAGAAAAAAGTGTGTTATTTATGTAACACCTAGTGGAAAGCCTTTTACGCAAAAACTTGCTCAACAATTAAGTCACAAAGACGAACTTGTTTTTATCTGTGGTCGATATGAAGGTATTGATCAGAGAATTATTGATTCATATGTTGATATGGAAATCTCTATTGGAGATTATGTCATGTCAAGTGGAGAAATTGCAGCAACAGTTGTTATTGATACTGTGTATCGGTTGATTGATGGTGTAATATCACATGAGTCTTTAGAAGAAGAGAGTTATTGTGATGGACTTTTGGAATATCCTCAATATACAAGACCACCTGTATATAAGGAAATGGAAGTACCGCCTGTTTTATTGTCGGGAAATCATGAAGAAATCCGAAAGTGGCGACTGAAGAAGAAACTGATGAAAACTATCTTGAACAGACCAGATTTAATTTGTGAAGCAAGAAAAAATTGTCAATTGACAGAAGAAGCCGAAAAAATGATTGGGGAAATAACCGAACAAAGTTGCTTGAAAAATAAAATTCAACGTAAGATGAAAAAATAATTTTAAGTGATTTTTAAAAGAGTGTAAGATTTAATCTGTTATACAGTAATTTTATCTTATATAGTTTGCGGTGCAAACTTTCTAATTAATAGCTACTTTATTTTAAGTAGTCTAAAAGTCAGTTTTAAGGCATAAGCTTTGTTATTGATTTTTTATGGGAGATCAAAATGGATCTTATTAAAACAATTGAAGAAACACAAAAACGTCCTGGTGCTCAGGGTTTTAATGTTGGTGATACAGTAAAAGTATTTTTCAAAATTATTGAAGGTAAAACAGAACGTATTCAGATTTATGAAGGTATTGTTCTTTGTAAAAAAAATGAAGGTGCTCGTATGACTTTCACTGTTAGAAAAACTTCTTACGGTGTTGGTGTAGAACGTGTTTTCCCTTATAACTCTCCAAGAATTGTAAAAGTAGAAATTGTAAGACCTGGTAAAGTTAGAAGAGCTAA
>JAAZCS010000242.1 GCA_012513125.1 Treponema sp.
CTTTTCTAGATGTGATTTTAAATTTTTCAAAGATTGCATTCATATGGCTTTTTACAGTTTCTGTACTGATAAAAAGTTTTTCTGAAATTTGTGCATTAGTATAACCTTTTGCGGCAAGCCGTGCCACTTCTTTTTCTCTTCTTGAAAGAAGTGAGTAATCAAACTCTGTTAATTTATCAGTTTCTTCATTTTGAAGTGAACGTTTTTTCATAATGACATTTTCAACAATAGAAAATACAATTCTAAACATAATACTAATTAATAATGGACGAAATTTTACAAGGATAGATATAATCAATTTGTAAAAATCTGGAATAACATTATCAATTGAATCCAATCTTGTTATAAAAAACATTAATTGAATTACTGTTAGTAAAAGCCCAGACGGAATAGAGTTTTGCTTTAAATGAGAAAAGGTTTCTTTTTTATTTGCACTAAGAATTGTCAACACAACAATTAAAACCGTAACAATCAATAAATCAAAAATCATATTTCTACTCAGAAGCTTTGTGAACTTTTATTTCAATAAGTAGCAAGAAAAGATTCAAGCATGTTGCATAAAAGAAAGGTATCAAACTTACAGATAAATTTGGAGCGAGTAGGGAAGTGTCTTCGAGATTACTCAACATTCCAATCCAACCGCAAACTGCACTTGAAAAAGCTGCGTACCAATTCAATCTCATAGTAGTTTGAACAATATTTAGATATAAGTTTTTCTGACTGATGTTTATTTTTCTTCCTGAAAAAGTGGTCTTTATACTTGCAAGAAAAAAATTAAAGTTACCAGAAATTGCTATCAAAGGAACAACATAAATTATCATGATTAAAATAACCGGAATATTTAAAATTGTAGAAAAAAGAGAATGTTTTCCCCATTCATAAACTCCAGAAACATATCCATAAAGAATACAGATTGCTATGAAGATTACAATTCCAAGAAGCATTTTTATGATTGATTGATGATTATCTTTCTTTTCAACAGATTCAGATTTTTTTTCTTCTGCCATATACAGAATGACCGACTTACGGGCCTTTGATTTTAAAGTGTAAATAATCATTTCTAAAAGAGAAAGATAAAGAATGCTTAAAAGTAAAGCTGCACAGTTCGGTCCTAGGTGACTGTAGATTTCAGAATCGTTATTGTAATTCCGCAAGGTGTAAATCAAAATTAAAACTGGAATTAAAATTGCTGTATAAAAAAGAATTTTACTTGCGAACTCCAACGCAGAATCCGTTTTTTGCAATTTCTGTAAATCCAAACTTTCAAATTTTTTCCTTGATGAAAATATTCTACAAAAATCTTTTCCATAGCCAGAAATAAAAATTGCCGTTACAAAAAGAATTACAACTCCTGCAAATGAAATCCAATCTAGTATTTCTAAAATATTTCCACCACTAGTTAAAATTGCAAGAACTGTAGAAATACAGAGCGGAATAATTGATAATAATAAATAGATGGTCATGTTATCTCCTTCCTGTGACTATTTCTTTCATATGGTTAGATTATCAGCAATTTGTGCTAGAAAAACAAGGTTGTAAAAGTTTGAATTATGGGGGATTTTATGATAAATCGCGGGAAAGTTTGAAGAAAGTGATATTCATTCCGTATCAAGTTTCAAAACTGTCTATAAAATATGATAACCTTGTGTTATACTAACAAAAGGGGTGAGAGTGTCATATATGTCATCATTTGATTTATTTGAAAAAGAGTTTCCTGTTCTTGCAAATCTTGGAACATTAGCAGAAAAATACATTTATTCAGATCCAAACAGCAGTTTATATAAACTCCGCAAAATTGGTGAGGCCATTACAACTCTTATTTATCAATATGACAATCTTCCAGTTCCAACAGGAAATATAAAAGACATAGCACAAGTAACAAGGCTGAACACACTTTTTGACTATAGAATCATCACAAAGGTAACATTTAGTTAATTCACTAGATTACGTAAGATAGGAAACGAAGCTGTTCATGAGGACTTGGATTCATCTGATAAATCAAAAGAACTGCTTCCTGTTGCATACAGCCTTTGCCTTTGGTTCGTAGGAACTTACGGCACTCAAACAAAAATCGATTTTAAGCCATACGAATTGCCTCAAGAGATTAAGACAGAAAAGAAAAAGTTTAAAGTTGTAATCAAAGTTAAAAAGCATGAAGAACTTTCGCCTGTTCAAGTGGAAGAAGATAAACATGAAAATCAATTGATTGAACAGTCCATTACACAGGTGGCAAAAGCACCAAAAATTACAATCGGTGAACGCAAACGTAAATCAGTAAATATTGAAAATCAACGTCCTTTTACAGAAGCGGAAATTCGTGAAAAAATTGACGAGCAGTTAAGAAAAGTCGGCTGGGAAGTTGATACACAAAAACTGAATTTCAAAACGCAAAACACCCTTCCAAAAAAAGGTCACAACATGGCCATTGCGGAATGGGAAACCGATTCTTTGGTTTACAACAACGGTTATGCAGACTACGCGCTCTTTATTGGTGAACAGCTTGTGGGAATTATTGAGGCAAAAGCTGAATGCAAGGATATTCCAAATGCAATCGACTGTCATTGCAAGGAATACGCAAGCCACATAAAATCAGAAGATAAAAAATATATTGCAGGCGCATGGGGAAAGTACCAAGTGCCATTCGTTTTTGCAACCAACGGCCGCCAATATATCAAACAGTACGAAATTAAATCTGGTGTTTGGTTTGACGATTTACGAAAACCAAGTGAAAGTCCAAAGGCAATGTCCGGCTGGATGCACCCTGAAGGCTTACAAAAACTGTTAAAAGAAAACACAGAGGCTCTTCCAAAATTAAAAGAACTTGGCGATGAAGACTTGCGTGATTCAAAAGGATTGAATATGCGTGACTACCAAATAGAAGCAATTCATGCCGTAAACAATGCAATCGACGACGGACAAAAAAATATACTTGTAGCAACGGCAACCGATACAGGTAAAACACGAACTTTTCTTGCATTGATTTATCGCTTCTTAAAATCAAATAGATTTAAACGCATTCTGGTTTTAGTTGACCGTAACAGTTCGGGAACACAGGCGATAAAATGCCGGCTGTAAATGATTTTGACTTGGTAATTATAGACGAAGCCCACCGTGGCTATATTCTTGATAAGGATATGGCAGACGAAGAGGCGTTAGAACGACGCTTTCGGCGTGCTTCATATAGAAAACAGAATTAATTTATGTTATATTGCAAATAGTAAGGATGTAATTATGAATAATATCATTTCAGCAATAATAAATTTAGTAGAAACTCCTAAAATAGAGTTAATTCGCAAAGGTAGTAGTCATATCCGAGCCAATAATATGGGTGAAGCTCTTGAAGAATATATAAAAGATTTATTTGCAGGAACAGTTGAAATCAACGACCCAATTGTTAGAAATGCAACATTATCTACAACTTTTTCATATCTAGGAAATCAAAACAATCCACCAGATATTATGCTTTGGGGAGGAGATGCAATAGAGGTTAAGAAAATTGAAAGCAAATCAGCTGCATTGGCTTTGAATAGCAGTTATCC
>JAAZCS010000243.1 GCA_012513125.1 Treponema sp.
AAACAGCCTTTTTCAAACAAACTTGCAGTTCCTTTATGGCATTGGAAACAAGGATTTATAAATTAGACGGAAAGAACTATGTCCTTAAATTGTGTAGAAATAAACAAAATTATATCTGAATTAGATTTGGAAGGTTCATTTATTCAGGACATTGTACAGCCTGGATTTGACACTATTGCCTTTTACACCTACAAAAACGGCAAGGCGAAAACAATTCTTATTTGTACGGCTCAAAACGGAAACAGAATTAATGAAACATCAAAAAGAATTCCCAAAAACGACAAACCATTAAGATTTATGGAATTTCTGAAATCAAGAATAAAGGGTGCAAGAATTAATTCTTTCAGACAAATTGGGCTAGAACGAACTGTTATAATGGAACTTTCTCACTCACAAACAGAAATATTCAATCTATACATCAGATTATGGAACAACGCTTCTAATGTCATCTTATGTGATAGCGATAATATTATTCTTGATTCAATGTTCAGACGACCTCAAAAAAACGAAGTTACTGGAAAAATTTTCATTCCTCCAGTTGAAGACAATTCAACTTTGCAAGATTTAGACAAATGGAAAATAAGAGACATTCCACCCGAATTTAATTCATTCAATGAATATATTGATTTTTGGTATAGCGAAAATGCCTCTTCAATTTCACGTGAATCATTAATTGAAAAAGCAGAAAAATGGTACAACATAGCTAAATCAAAAAAAGAACTCGGTTTAAAAAATCTCATAGCAAAAAAAGAATCTTTTCAAAATGCATCAAAATTTAAGCACCAAGGCGATTTAATCTTAGCATTTGGACATGAAGTAGCACCTAATTCAAGATATTTGGATTGCCAAGATTATGAAACTGGCAAAGAAATTCGCATTTTATTAAATCCAAATAAGACTCTTCAAGAAAACGCGGCAGAATACTACAAAAATTATAAAAAAGCACAAAGCGGTTTTGAAGAACTTGCACACGATATTGAAATTGCAGAAAAACAATTATCAAAACTTGAATCACAATACAATGAGATTTTGAATGAAAAAAATCCGGTAAAAATTGAACAACTTTTACGAAAAGATTCAACACCAAAACAGCAGATAAAAAAAACACATCCGGGGCTTGATTACACAGTTAATGGCTGGTACATTCTGGTTGGAAGAGACGCCAATGAAAACGATGAGCTTTTAAGAAGACATGTTAGAGGTGACGATTTATGGCTCCACACAAGAGATTTTCCCGGTGGCTATGTATTCATCAAAAATCAACGAAACAAAACTGTTCCACTTGATATTTTATTGGACGCAGCAAATTTAGCAGTTTATTATTCAAAGGCTCGTTCTTCTGATAAAGTTGATTTATATTATACACATGTTAAATATTTACGAAGGGCAAAAAATGGACCGAAAGGATTAGTTTTGCCTACGCATGAAAAAAACTTATGCATCAAAATTGATAAAGATAGATTACAAAAATTAGATAAATTACATCAGGAATCACAAATATAATGGACACAAAACAAACTTTACGTAAAAAAAAATATGCGTCAAAACCAATTGATAAATTTTCAGCAATCAAACCATGGCTAATTTTGCCATTCGGATTTAGAACTAGTAAAGCTGCATTTGGATTAATTACAACAGTATTAAAAGATTTTTTCTTCTTACAACATCTTCAACGGCTACATATCACCCATAGATCTGTTATCTTTGTAGATACAAAACTTGATGATGATATTCCGTTTATTCCAGAAAAAGTCACAACCTATTTATCATTTGTAAAATTCTTTATACAACCAATGAGCATGTTAATAAAAAGGCTCGGATACAAAAAAGCAGCACCCTATCTAAATTCATTTATTAGCACACTTTCAACAATGTATAGTAATGCAGCCTCAATCTATAGATTTTGCATGACAACTACACACAGACCAAAAAAATGTGCAAACAGAAGATTCAGAATGATTTACATAACAGATCCTCATTTGCTCTGCGTTCCAAGTCTCCACGTTACATTGGCGGCAGGAACCTATATTTGGTTTAAGAACTTATTTGCACAAAATATTTTTCAAGAAGAAGAACAGCAATTTAGGATTAATGAACTTTATCAAAAAGCAATAGCCATAACTGAAAGCGTTCTATTTGTAAAGCAACATAGCGTAAACTGCATTCCAATTGCACTTTACATGCTTTCATCTAGCTTTGGACCGGCTTTTTTTACAATTGAAGAAGCTGTTCATTTTATGTCAGATTTGTACAAAAATTCACCAGAAATTCCTGAATCAAAGAAAAAAGAAATTACTGAATATTTTCAGTTTATGTATGAAACTACATTGCTTGAAAACAATTACAATGACAGATGGCAGGATTGTATCAAAAAATGGCTTGTAAACTTTGCAAAAAGTACAGGTCAAACAATAAAAATGAACTAAAAGTATTCTTATTATATACACTTTATACTGACGAATTTCTATTTTTATTGTACAATATATAATGAATAAAAATCTCTTTATCAAAGGAATTTTAAGTGTATACAAAAAGTTTAGGTGAAATAAAAGCTATTGCATTAGATATTGACGGAACTCTCTACAGAACATGGGATTTGAACTTTAGAATGGCGTTTCATTTTCTTCACTATAATCAATTCTTTTTAAAATATGGTCTTGTACGTCATGACTTACATCAAAATGATATTCTTGATAATTTTACAGACAAACAAGCTGAATATATGTCAAGAAGACTAAAATGCTCAAAAGCAGAAGCCAAAACAAGGTTAAACGACATAGTTTATGATGGTCTAAAACATTACTTTTTGAAAATTAAGCCATGCAAAGGTGTGAAGGATTTTATTATTGAAGCAAAATCACAAGGATTAAAAATAGCACTTCTTTCAGATTTTCCTCCTGAACAAAAAGGTGACCTGTGGGGAATAAAAGAATATTGTGACGTTATTCTTGGAACTGAAGAAATTGGTGCTCTAAAACCTTCTGTTTTTCCATTTAATGTCCTTGCAGAAAGATTGAATGTTCCAGCAAGTCAAGTTCTGTACATTGGAAACAGCCACAAATACGATATTGTCGGTTCTAAAAACGCTGGAATGAAAGCAGCTTGGTTTATAACCCCAATAAGAGCTTTCTTGCACATGGAATCAAAACTAGCTGATATTTCATTTTATTCATATGATAAACTGAAAAAGATTTTATTTGAAAATTAAAAAAACTTATATATTTGGGTGGAGATATAAAAAGTGACTATAGTTGCAATTCTTTTAGCAAGCATAATTTCATTGGGAATTTCTATTTTATTTTATGAGATGAATAAAAAAGACAATTCAATGGAAAAAGTAAAACATTATGCTGACAAAAGGCAAAATGACCTTGAAAATTTTTACAAGTCTGTAGAATCAAAAGTGAATATTTTGATTACTGAATTTGACTCAAGACAATCTCAGGCAAACGCTGCGATAAAACTTCTTTCGCAAAAGAATGATGATTTTAATACAAAGCCTCAAAATTTTGATCAAAGCATATTATCAATCAAGAAAATTGAATCTCAAATAAATAGCTATTCAGCAATATTGAATGATTTGAATTCAATGACAGAAAAAGTTGAAGATAATTTGCAACGTATTCAAAAAGAAAGTTCAATTGTGGACAATTTATCGAATAAATTGGTAAAGCAAAATCAAGTTATTGAAAACATTGATAAAAGAATTCCTCAAAATTCAGAGAACTTTTCAAAGCAAAATGCAGATCAACTTAAGGCAATTGGTTCAACTTTATTGAATGAATACAAAGAATATGCAATTTCCCTTGAAAATAATATTAAATCTTCACAAAAAGAAGCGGATATTGCACTTTCTTCAATAAAGCAAAACATTCAATCTGTTTACAATGAAGCCACAACACGCGCAAATGAATTGGAAGATACTGCTTTTGAACACCTTTCGGAACAAGCTCAAGCAAGATCTGATAACTATATAAAGGAATTAAAAGAACAGTCAGTAAAATTGGAAGAGCAACTTAAAACACAAAGTGATTTATCCAATAACTTGATTAACAAAAAATATGAAGAATTAAATTCTGCATTAATTTTAAAGGTTGATGAAATTAACACAACATTCAACAATAAAACTCTTGATACAACTCAGAAATATCAAGAAGAGGAATCAAAACTTCTTTCAGACCTAAAAAATAATCTTTCTGAAATGAATGCAAAATTCACAAAAAATATCGAAAGTTTATCAGGATCATTCAATACTAAAGTTCAAAATCTCCATGACAAATATAATCTTTTGCTTGATTCTGTAAATAATAAAAATGATGGAATAATTGCGAAGATTTCTGCAACTTTTGATGAAGATTACCAAAAATTAAACCAAAAATATGTTTCGCAAATTGAAACTATTAATACAAAGAATGACAATAATTATAATTCCCTTTCAGCAAAGTTCGATGATGATTTTAATAAATTAACTTCAACTTATCAAAATGCATTTGATACAATTTCAAAAGAAAGTGATGAAAAAATTACAGAATTCAATCAAACAATTGAAAACAAAATCAATAATTTTATTTCAACTGGCAATGATAAATATTCAACATTTGCCACAAACTTCGAAACAGATTTGCAAAAGATTCAAACCACTTATTCAGAAGCTTTTACAAAAGTATCATCCGACAGTATTGAGAAAGTTAATGAACTAAATATCAACATTACAAATCAAATTGATGAACTTCGTAATTCTTACCAAGAAAAACTTAATTCATTTGAAAATACATACAAACCTCATCTAGAGGAAATTGAAGGCGACTATACACAAAAATCAAGCGAAATTGAAAAAGCACTTTCAGATTTTGAACAACTGATTTCAACAAAACAACAAGCTCTTGAATCATCAATTAAAGAAAAATTATCTACCGCAGATGAATATTACAAGCAATCTGTTGCAGAAATAAATTATTCATTGGGCAACGAAATGGCAAAATGCAAGGAAACAACAGAATTCTTGCAAAAAGATATTGATGGTAATTCAAAAGCGTTGGAATCAATTCAAAATGAATTAAACACTCAAGTGTCTGAGATTCAATCAAAATATTCATCACTTTATAATGAAGCAATGGAAACAGCGGATAAAAAAGAAAAAGAAGCTTTTGATTTATTTACACAAAAATCTTATGAAAATATCAATAAATATTCAGATTTAATTCAATCAAAAATCAGCACTATGCAAAACGAACTTACTGATACACTAAAAACAATTGCATTGGATGCGAAAAACTCAGTTTCACAGGCGGAAACAGCTGTTGCTACACTTCAAAATGAATGTGAAGACGCAACTGATAAAGCTTCTTCAATTAAAAATGAACTTGAACAAAAAGTATCTGAAGTTTCACAAAATATATCTTCATTCCAAGATGAAACAAAGAAAAGGCTTGAAAATCTACGAAAAGAAGTTTCTGATTCAATTAAAGATGCTATTTCAGAAAACGAAACTAAACATCTTGCCGTATTGAGTGGCGTGGAAGATGAACTTGCAGTATATAAAAAAGATATTGAATACAAATTATCCCAAATTCAAACTTCAAGTACTGATATTGACCAACTAGAATCAAGTTTAAGATCTGCAATGACAGATGTTCAGAATAGAGTTCTAAATGATTTTGATTCATTCACAAATACGCAGAAACAAAAACACGATGACTTTGCAAAAACAATTCAAGACGATTCAGATTCAATCGAAAAACAAATTAATGAAATCAACAGTAGCTTGGAAGATTTAAAACAAACTGCAACTGGAAATATGAGCTCTAAACTACAGGAATTTGAATTTGAATTCAACAAAATTATTTCTCTAAAAACAAATGAAGTAGACACAAATCTTGCAGACTGGAAAAACGACTTGGATTCTAGATTAATTAAACTTTCAAATACATATGAAGAATCTCGAAAGAAAGTTGAATCTGATACTTTTGAGCATCTAAAGAATGAAGTTATTTCAGTTCAAAATAAAGCGTCGGAACAATACAACAAGTTGGAAAATTCAATTGATGAAACAAAAACTTCTGTTGAAGCCACAATTGAAAACATACTTGCTTCTATTAATTCAATAAAAGATGAAGCTACAGCTAAAATCAACCAATTCTCTTCATATTCAGATAGTGAATTGAAAAAAGAAATTGAAAACAACACAAATAAAGTTCAAGGAAATTTAGCTAAAGTACAAGAAGAACTTGTTGCAAATTTGAAATCATTTGAAGAAACAATTCAAACAAGACAAGAAACAGGATCTTCATCAATTGATGCAGCTTTGGCA
>JAAZCS010000244.1 GCA_012513125.1 Treponema sp.
GATTCTGATTCTCATTATCAGTAAAAATAAAAATATTCCAATTATCTTTTTGCAACCTCTCCATTTCATCTTTTAAATAATTGATATTACCAAAGAAACTTCGAGAAGGTTCTGACTCTAATTTTATTTTATTATCTTCTTTTGAAGAAACAAGAATATTTTCCTCAAGCTCTTCTTCTTTTTCAACACTAGAATCTTCATCTATTGTCGAAATAGTCTTAAATAGTAGACACCTTGATATTTTTTCTAATAAAATATTGTAATTATTCAACATTAAATCAGGAGGTAAAATAGGTGCTATCTCTCTAGACCGTCTGTACATTCCATCAAATTCTCTCTTAATTGAAAGAAGAGCATTTTTCTGTCTGTCATAGTCATAAAAAAGAACAAGTGAAGATTTATCAAAATAGTCCAAAATAGAAAAATCATTGTTCCACAAAAATCCATATAATAACTCTTCACCCTCTGATTGCCCTAAAGTAGTAAGTTCTTCAATCATTTTATCTTTTAAACTTATAGCACTTTCAGTAAAAGGTAGATGAATTGAAAAATCGGAAGAAACATCTGATGAGGTATCATTATTTACAGAAGACGACTGGTATTCATCTAGTTTGCTATTTATAGTTGTGATATTTTCTTTCGTCCAAATTACTTCTTTTAAAGGGTAAATTAAAACTGAATTTATATTATTGATTGTTGTTTGATCTTCTATTTCAAAACTTTTAATTGCCTCTATAGTATCAAAA
Organism: Treponema sp.; assembly: GCA_012513125.1. GTDB lineage: Bacteria > Spirochaetota > Spirochaetia > Treponematales > Treponemataceae > Treponema_D. The sequence continues at coordinate 747 of JAAZCS010000244.1, forward strand.
TCAAAAATAATTCTTGTCGCATTATCATCACAAGGCAAGAAAATATCTAGTACTTCACCCCTTAAACTAAATTCCCCTCTAACACTTACTCTAGGAACTCTAATGAAACCTAAAGAAGACAATTTATCTGCAATTTTTATTGTATTAATCTTATCATTCTTAGAAATTTTAAATGATTGTTTCTTTAAATAAAGAGGATTGGGCAATGGTGACATAAACGTTCTTTGTGTTACTATGAAAAAACGTGGAATTTGTTTTATTACACTATTAATATTATTGTCAAGTATTTTCGAAAGAACACCTGCTCTTTTTCCAAACACAACAGATCCTTTTGCTATCGATTTATAAGGAACAGCTCCCCAACTTGGAAAAACATATACTTCTGAATCAGGAATAATTGTTTGAATATCCACATACAAATCATTTGCTTCATGTTCTGTTGGAACAACGATTAAAACATCAGACGAAGAAATAGAATAACTTTCAATTCCACCATTATTCTTACTATAAACAGATTTTAGCTTATTATATCTAGAAATTTCTGCTAAAAAATAAGAAAATAAAGAACCATGAATTCCTTCAATTTCAATAGGAAATTTTGTATCTTGATTTTCTATGTATTGAATAGATGTTGATAAATCTTTCCAATTATGCATTAAATTATTGATTGAAGTTGATAATGTATTCATTGATTTGTTCCGATATATAATTATTAAAGTGGAGTTAAAATTGAAAAAAATATTTAAAATTTTTCTTATTATATCAACTATTACAATATTTGGACAGATGATTTTTGCCAATGACAATGTAAAAAATGATTTGTCATCAATATCTGTATCAATCAAATACTATAATAAGACAATATATTATTCTGGTAATAATCCAGACAACCCTATTTTTGTTCATATTTCTATCAAGAATAAAGGCACAGAAACATTAAGATTTAAGCTTGCAGACGACAGAATGTTCAGCCTTGATTTTAACGCTTATACAGTAAAACATGATATGCTAAATCAAACAGATTCAATTATTGAAAAAAGAAGTACAAATCAAACTGTCTACTTTAGGGAAATATCACTTGAACAAGGTGAAGAATATTCGTTTATTGAAAATGTTAATGATTATATTAAAATCCCAGATTCATCAATCTATTATTTGGAATTAATTTTTTATCCAGAATTATACAAATCAAAATA
>JAAZCS010000245.1 GCA_012513125.1 Treponema sp.
CCCGCCCTATGTAAAAAGTTAAGAGCTGAAGCGGTAGTTTCTTCAATTGTAATATCAAAATCATTTTGGAAGAAATTTGCGATTTCAAAAGAGATTTGTTTAACATTGTTTATTAAAAGTATTTTTTTCTTAAAAAGTTGTTCTTTTAATGTGTCATATATTCCAGAATGTATTTCTGTGAGAAGATTTTCAGAAGGAGTTTGTATATCATCGAAGAAAATATATCTGTCTCTTCCCTTATCTTTTGAATTATATAATGCTTTATCAATTTTGTTGTATAGGACATTGAATTCTCTGCCATTATCTGGAAAAATTGCGACTCCAAGACTAGCTGATATTTGGATGTCATAGCTGAATGATTTTCGTAATAAAGCTTGAATTTGCATGATTTTCTTTTCAATCACAACTTTATTTGTAAAATCTTTAAGCAAAATTAAGAATTCATCTCCGCCCAGTCTTCCAAGAATATCTCCGGATCTGATGATTGATTTTAGCGAATTTGTTATATCAATTAGTGCTTGGTCTCCGATTAAGTGTCCAAACGTATCGTTTACAAGTTTAAAATTATCGATGTCTAATAGAATTAGGACATGTTTTTCATCGTTTGTGGAATTTCTTGCTATTTCTTCAAATTTTGCAATAAATGTATTTCGATTTAATATTCCAGTTAATGAATCTAGCTCTGAGAGTTTTTTTACTTCTAATAAATCATCTTTTTCTTTATTGATATCTACAAAAAGCAAAAATATAAAAATGTCTTTTGAAAAGGAATTTTGAACCATTTCAGCAGTGACACGAATCCATCGAAACATATTCGGTGAAAATAATTCTTGATATTCAAATGTTTTAATATAAGTTCCACTGAAATATGATGAAAGAAGTGTTTCTGAATTAAAAAAAGTAATGAATTTGTCAAAGTCATTTGGGTTTACGTAAGTTGAAGCATAAATGCGGATTGTATCATCAAATGAAGTTACTTCATTCATAAAAGATGTATCGAAGAGATTGCCTTCTTTAAAATCGTATTTCAAATTTTTTGAAAGGTTTGATCTAAAGAATATAAATGAATCTGACTTTCGTTGTGCAAAGGATTGCTTCCATTTGTTATAAACAGTTTCTTTTTCATTTTGTTCGGTAATATCAGCTGCCGTGAAAATAGCTTCGTGAACATTGTTATCATCAGAAAGTAATATGCTATGAATCGAGAACCAGCGGAAAGGAAAATCTTGTATTTTAATATAAGCAAAAGTTTGGCATTCTTGTTCACCATTTTCTATTTTTTTGAAAAAATTGCACAAATCTTCTTTGCATTCATCAGCACATGATTGAGAGTTTATAAAAGTTTGTGGAAAATCTTTGTAAATAAAGGAATTTTCACTATTTTTAAAAAAATTGCTATCGTCATATAAAGTTTTTGCTTTTATGTCATATCTAGCACAATAAAGACCTGTACTATTAATAACAGTTTTGTATTCAGATTCTTTTTTCTTAAGTTGATTTATTTTATTTTTGATTATTTTGTTAAATTTGAAATAGACGAAAACAGTAAAAAAAATGCTGAAAATGGCTACAACAATTAAAAGAATTGATAGAGGTTTGCTAGAAATGTTTAATAAGAAATGAATCAATATTGTAATTACAATTAGCAATAAAAGAGATGTGTAAAGAAACATTATCGGTGCTGAAGGATATCGTAATTCAGTTTGTTTTTCAGGTGTACTCTCTCGTTTTACTACATTGAATAACATAAAATAATTTTAGCATTCAAATATTAATAAAACAAGGATAATGTTTTTTTTAGTGTGGAATAATTTAGTTTTTAGCCTTAATTGAGGTTAAAGCTAAAAACTATAAATTAATTATTCAATAATTCCACTTTCTACTACTAGTTTATCTGCATCTGCTGCAGCACCATAAACTGGGCGTAACGTTGCTTCATAATTTTTATGGAAGAAATTCTCTTTTCCAAGTGAAACTATTTCGTTATTAATCCAATTTAATAATTCGGTATTTCCTTTTTGAACTGCAGGGGCTATTGAATCAAGACTGCCTAAGGATTCAATTCCAACTTTAAAACCTGGATTTTCGAGTGCCCAAGCAAGAACTTCTGTGTTGTCTGTTGAAAGTCCTTCTCCTCTGCCATCAAGCAATGCATTGTAAGCTTCGCTATATTGGTCAAATTTTAACAGTTGGACATCTGGATAATTGCTAGTAAAATATGTTTCGGCGGTTGTACCTTTGCTGACAATCAATTTCTTTCCGTTTAAATCTTCAGGTTTTGTTACAAGTGCTTTTTCTGGTGAAACTACACCAAGTGCAACTTTCATGTATGGAAGGGCAAAATCAACTTTTTCTTCCCTTTCTTTTGTTTTTGTGAAATTTGCAAGAACAATGTCAACTTTTCCCGTTACAAGATATTCAACACGACTAGCCGCTTCAACAGGAACATATTGAACTTTTACGCTCAAGTCATTTGCTATTCTGTTTCCAAAATAAACGTCATAACCTTGGTATGCGCCAAATTCGTCAACATAACCAAATGGTTTTTTATCGCTAAAAACAGCAATAATTATTTTGCCACTTTTTTTAATTTCATCAATTGAGCGTGCTTGAGTTTTTGAACTCTTTGATGAATTTCCAGAACAGCTTATAAACAAAGTGCCAAAAAGTGATAACAACCCAAAGAAAATAATTGATTTTTTCATAAAAACTCCTACTTTACATAAATGTATGTTAAAAATTTAATATCGATATTTATTACCCAGTAATATAGTAGGTATATAATTTTTTGTCAATATAGTAGAAATATAATACTAGTTCTTTTGTTTAATCCCACAAAGAATAATAGAAAGAAAAATCAATAAAATTCCAACTAATTTTACTAAATTCATCTCTTCATTGAAAAGTAAAACTCCAATTAAAGTGCCTACAAGCGGTTCTATTGTAACTAAAATTGCAGCTTTACTATTTTCTATTCCTTTTAGTCCAAATGTATAGAGCAAATATGGAAGAACTGTGCATAAAATTGATATAAAAATTGATGACGGAATCATTTTGAAAGAGAATATTTTAATTGCCTGAAGAGGCTGACAAAATGGAAGAATGCTGATTCCCGAAAATAAAAATGTATAAAATATTATGGTGATTGGTTTGTATTTTTTTAATGCAAATCGTGAAAAAATTGAATATAAAGCGTAGCCTAATCCTGAGCATAATCCGATAAAAAATCCGATTATAGAAACACTTTGTTTTCCTGAAATTAATCCTGTTACAAAAACACATCCAACAAATGTCAAAATAAGTGAAATAAATTTTAATACAGTAATCTTTTCTTTAAAAATGACAGCGGATAATAAAAGTACAAAAATTGGAGAAGTGTAGAGAAGAACGACTGCAACAGATGCACCGCTTTCTAGAATTGTATAGAAGTAGCAAAGTGAAAAAAAAGTAAGGCTAACAACTCCAGTTCCAATGAACATCCATAAATCTTTTAAATCAATTTTTAGTGCATTTCTATCTGAAATAAAAAGTATAATAAACAGGAAAAATGAAGAAAGAATTCCTCTGATTGCCATTATTTGAATAGAAGATAATCCTTCATTAGATAAATCTTTTAGAAAAATACTGATAATTCCCCAAAAAATTCCAGCTAAAATTATTGCAAAAATGTATTTTATTTGTGATGATATTTTTAATTTCATAAGAGACTATTTTATGCTTTTACAGAATGATATTCAATAAAGATGAATTTTTACTTTAGAAAAATCAGCATAAATTACATAGGAAAAAAATGAAGATAGATAGGTTGATAGGAATAATTTCAATTTTACTTCAAAAGGAAAAAGTAACTGCTCATTATTTGGCAAAAAAGTTTGAAGTTTCAAGAAGAACGATAAATCGGGATATTGAAACAATTATTCAGTCAGGGATTCCTTTGTACACAGAACAAGGTGCAAATGGTGGAATTTCTATTATGAATGGTTTTGCAATTGATAAAACAGCTTTTACTTCAGAAGAGATGACTTCAATCTTGGTTGGACTTCAAAGTCTAGATAGTGTTTCTGGAACAAAGCGATATCAACAATTAATGGACAAGTTGAAAGCTGGTTCGTCAGATGTGCTTCCAAATAATGATGCGGATTCTATCAAGTTAGGGCGTGGAATTTTTATAAACTTATCGAGTTATCATAAGACATCAATTGCAAAAAAAATTGAATGTTTGAACGCTTCTATTGAAAACTATAAAAATGTTGAATTCAGATATTTTTCACCAAAAGGAGAGACAAAAAGAATTTTCGAGCCGTATTCATTGATGTATTGGTGGTCATCTTGGTATGTTTGGGGATTTTGCGAATTACGTGGTGATTTCAGAATGTTCAAATTGAATAGAATTGTTGATTTAACACCATTGAATGAATCGTTTGTTCCGCAAAAAGATATTCCTTCTATTGAAAATACATTAAAACAAGGCGATTCGGAAAGTATCGATGTAAAGATTTGTTTTGACAGTGAAATGAAATGGAGACTCATTGATGAAGTGGGTGCAGAATATGATTTAAAAGAAGAGGGTGGAAAACTAATTTTAACAATTAAAATTATGGATAAAATTAGTTTTTTTCATACTCTTTTGTCATACGGAAGTTATGCAGAAATAATAGAGCCAAAAGAGATACGAGAAGAATTTATCACTTATATCGAAAAAATACAGAATCGATATAAGTGTCAAAACTAATAATCAAGCTTTTCAAACGACTTAATAGATTTTTTTTCAGCCAAAATTGTTAACAAAATGAAAATTATCAATCCAAGAACTAAAATTACAATTTTTGGATAGATGTTTGCTGGATCTAAAGTGTCTAAAATATTATGAAAAAATGGAACTGCAAATGAAAGTCCTTCAACTAATAAAATATATACCCAAACAAAAATGCTAGAAACAACAAATGCTTTGCCAACTTTGTCTGTGTTTTTATAAAATTGCGTAAAAAAAGTGTAGTTGAATATACCAAGTAAAATGAATGAAAAACCGAAAAAAGCTATATTTGCGTCCATTCCAGCGTTATTTGGAAGTTTAAGACAAATAGTTCTAAATAACGCCGCAATAATTGCTATAATCATTTGTAAGATTTCAATTATCACAACAAGGCAAAATCTTGCTTTTACAACATCTTTTTTTGATACAGGAAGAATTAGCGAAAAGAATATATCATTATTTTCACGTCCTTGTAGACAAGTAAAAAAGATTCCAAGTCCAGTGTAAAAGAATGTTACATACAGCGGATAGTTTGGAATTAGCATCATAAAAGAAAGGCTTAAAAAAAGTAATGATGTAGGGTGGATTGCTAATTTGAATTCTTTATTAATTAGTGCTTTATTAATCATAATTTTATGTCCTCATATTTTACTTTTTCAATATTAATCATAATGTTTTCAAGATTTGTATCATTATGAGTTTTTAAGAAATCATCTTTTGAAGATGAATTAATGATTTTTCCTTCCTTTATGTAGATGATATTGTTTGCACATTTATCAAGGTCGGAAGTGATATGTGTTGAAAAAAGAATTGTAACGTTCTGGTTTTTGCATAAAAAAAGAAATACTTCAA
>JAAZCS010000246.1 GCA_012513125.1 Treponema sp.
CTTTATGAAACTCCAACCTCTTTCCCAAGTGGCTCTAAAAACATTTTTTGCAACAGGCAAATGATACGACGGAAGTTCCATAACAAAAGGGGATGGGTCACCGGCAAAAGGTTTTGTCTTTTTCAAAATAATTCCTGAAACAATTACCGCTGCAACACCAATGAAATAAGCCGATACCGCAATCCAAGCATTTCCACCAAAAAGGGCACCCGCAATCAACCCAACAATTGGCATTTTTGCACCACAGGGAATAAAACAAGTTGTCATAATTGTCATCTTTCTGTCTCTATCCTGCTCAATTGTACGACTTGCCATAACACCCGGAACTCCACATCCAGAAGAAATCAACATAGGAATAAAACTTTTTCCAGAAAGTCCGAATTTTCGGAAAATTCTATCCATTATAAATGCAACTCGCGACATATAGCCAACATCTTCAAGAATAGAAAGAAGAATAAATAGAATCAGCATTTGCGGAACAAATCCTAAAACAGCACCAACCCCGCCAATAATTCCATCAGAAACAAGACTTACAAGCCAATCTGAACAGCCAATTTTTTCCAATAAAGTTGCAACTCCAGGAATTATCCATTCACCAAAAAGAGTGTCATTTGTCCACCCTGTAACAAAATCTCCTATAGAACCAATAGAAATATAATAAACGAGGAACATAATAACTGCAAAAATTGGCAACGCCAAAATTCTGTTTGTGATAATTGAATCAATTTTATCTGACGTAGAAAAGTTTGATTTTTTTGCTTTTTTCGTTACAGACAATTCTACAATTTTATTGATATAGGCATATCTTTGATTCGTTATTATACTTTCCGCATCGTCATCATTTTCTTTTTCACAATCCACAATATGACTTTCGATATGACTTATAACCGATGAAAAATCAGTTTCTTTCAATACTTTTTCATCTCGTTCAAAAATCTTTATCGCGTACCATCTTAAATATTGCTTATCAACTAAATTTTCAATTGACTCTTCAATATGTGCCAAAGCATGTTCCACAGAACCTGTAAAAACATGAGGAAGATCTTGAACTGATTTATTTTTTGCCGCATCAATTGCTTTTTCGGCAGCTTCAATGCAACCTTCATGTTTTAGTGCACTGATTTCAACAACAGGACAGCCGATTTCTTTTGACAACGATGACAGATTGATTTTATCACCATTTTTACGTACAACATCTATCATATTTACAGCCATTACCACAGGAATTCCAAGCTCAACCAACTGAGTTGTTAAATACAAATTTCTTTCTATATTTGTTCCATCAATTATATTTAGAATTGCATCAGGTTTTTCGTTTACAAGATATTTTCGTGTAACAACTTCTTCCAAAGTATATGGCGACAAAGAATAGATTCCTGGTAAATCTTGAATAATAACATCCTTGTGACCTTTTAATACACCTTCCTTTTTTTCAACAGTAACACCAGGCCAGTTTCCAACATATTGATTTGCACCTGTAAGAGAATTAAACAATGTTGTTTTTCCACAATTAGGATTTCCAGCTAATGCAATTTTAATTTTTGCATCCATTTTATACCTCCAAAAAAATGAGATTTTATCCCACCTAACGACTATTCAACTTCAATTTGTTCCGCGTCAGCTTTTCTCACTGACAATTCATAACCACGAATATTCAATTCCATAGGATCACCCAACGGAGCTACTTTTCTTACAAGAATTTCAACACCTTTCGTAATCCCCATATCCATAATTCGCCTTTTTGTAGCCCCTTCTCCATAAAGCTTTACAACTTTACAACTTTCGTTCACTTTTACATCTTTTAACGTTTTCATAATTCTCACATTCCTTTTTACTTAAATTAAAATCCTTACAGCCATTGATTTATCAAGAGCTATACGACTTTCCTTTACCTGCAAAATTAGATTTCCGTTTATTTCAGAAATTACAGTTATCACACTATCAACAACAAACCCAAGTTCAGCCAAATGCTGCCTTACATCATCTTTTCCAGTAATCTTTTTAATACGAACTTTTTCACCAGGTTTCGCCATAATTAAGGGCATAGCAACTCCTTGTTAGATATATCTAACCACATTGTTAAATTAGACTTTTCTAACTATTTTGTCAATACATTTTATTTCTTCCCAATAGTTTAAAACTAAACAGAATTAAGTTATTATAAGAAAAGAATAAAAACAAAATGAAATTAGACACAAATATTCAAGAAGATGAAAAATTCCTAACAACTCAAATAATCACCTATATCGGAAACAAGCGTTCTCTACTTTCAAATATAGAAATTGAAATAAAAAATATTTTGAAAGAAATGAATAAGGAAAAGGCTGTTTGTGCAGATATTTTTTCAGGTTCTGGGATTGTCTCTAGAATGATGAAGAAATATTCATCTGTATTAATTGTAAATGATTTAGAAAACTATTCTTCAATGCTGAACAGCTGTTATCTAACAAATAAAGAAGATTTTCCACAAAAAAAATGCAACGAAATTAGAAAAGAAATAATCGAATTGACAAATTCAAACAAAATAGAAGGCATTATTTCACAAAATTACGCACCAAAAAATAATTTCGATATAAAAAAAGGAGAAAGGGTCTTTTATACAAGAGAAAACGCACTTTTAATTGATTCATACAGAAATTATATTGATAAAAATATCACTGAAACAAAGTTGCAAAAGTTCTTCCTTGCGCCTCTTCTTACAGAAGCTTCGATACATGTCAATACAAGTGGCGTTTTCAAAGGATTTTACAAAGATAAAAACACAGGTATCGGATGTTTTGGAGCAGTTGGAAAAAATGCTCTTTCTAGAATAAAGGGAACAGTTGAATTAAAAGAACCAGTATTAAGCAATTTTGATTCAGAAGTTCAAATATTCCAAAAAGACGCAATCGAATTAAGCAAGAACTTACAAAAAATAGATATCGCTTATTTAGATCCCCCTTATAATCAGCATCCATATGGCTCAAATTATTTCATGCTCAATTTAATTATTAAAAATAAGATTGATGTTCAATTGAGTCCAGTCAGCGGAATCACACAAGATTGGAACCGTTCTCCATTTAATAAATCAAAATCTGCATACATTTCCATGGAAAAAATTATTTCTTCAATTGATGCAAAATATTTAATTATTTCTTATAACTCAGAGGGATTTATTTCTTTTGAACAGATGTCTTCAATGCTAAAAAAATATGGTGACTTAAAAACTATAGAAATAAAATATAACACTTTCAGAGGCAGCAGAAATCTCTGTGATAGAGCAATTCATGTATCTGAATATTTGTTTATCTTAAAAAAAGAATTGCTAATTTATCATTTAAAAAATCTCATTTCCTAATATATAATTTTATGATACAATAAATTGTTGTTTACATAGGAGATTATTATGGACACCGCTAAGAAAGACGAAAAAAAACATAAAATTAAAATAGTATTTATTTTGTTTATAGCATTTACTGTATTGCTTGGAATAGGAAATACAATACAGCGTGAATTGGTAAATTCAACAGCAAAAAAACTTGCAAAGTCAGAAAATGAATCATCATTATCAAGCTTGATTGATGCTTATCAACTTGCAATTTCATCTAAAATAGATGGTTACATCAATGAATTGAATCTTTATACATTATCAACAGCGGCAGAAACAGGAAATATTCAAACAATGCGAACTTGGATGAATACAAAATCTGCTGGCAGCAAAAGTTTTGATTATATGCTAGTCTGCGGAAAAGATGGAATCTTTTATACTGATATTGGAACAACAGGAAACATTCTTGATCGCTCTTATTACAAAGCAATTTTTCAACAAGGAAAAGATTATTACATAGACACTCCGACCCCATCAAAAGTTTCTGGTGAAATGGTTTGTCACATAACAAAAGCTGTAAAAGTGCGTGGAGAAACAGTTGCATTATTTGCAGGAGTTCTTAAAGTTGATTCATTAATGAACTTGCTAAAGGATATTGATCTTGGCAAGACTGGTTTTTGCTGTATGATTACAGACGACAAAACAATAATTCATCATCCTTTAGAGGAAAATTTTTCAAAGGCTAATGTCTTAACAGAATATGAAAAAGGAAACAAAGAAGTTTTATCTGCAATAGATTCACTTTTGCAAGGAAATTCTGGCTTATCTTGGATAAAAACAGAAACAGGAAAAAAAGAACTTCTATTATATAAACCAATTTCTAATGCTCCACTAAATCTACTCTTTTCTATAGAAGAAGAACAAGTTTATGTGATTTCTAATTCAATTCAATCAACACTTGTTATTTCTGGTTTAATCGTATTTATTCTTGTCCTTCTTTTAACATTGCAAGTAACAGTAACTTCCCTAAAACCATTACAACTTGTAGAAAAAACTATAAATGGAATAGCTACAGGAAATGCGGACTTAACACAAAGATTAAATGTAAGCACAAGAACAGAAGTTTCATCAATTGTGCAAGGATTCAACACATTTATCAAAAAGCTACAAGATATTATTTCAGATGTAAAAACTTCAAAAGAATTACTTGAAGAAGCAGATGACGAACTTCAAAAAAATACAAGCGATACTGTTAGTGCAATTGAACAAATTCAGTCAAGTATTGACAGTGTACATAATCAAATGACGAATCAAGCAGCCAGTGTTGAAGAAACTGCAGGTGCCGTTCATCAAATTGCTTCAAACATTGCATCTCTTGAAAATATGATTGAAACACAAGCTTCCGGAGTTGTAGAAGCGTCAGCAGCAATTGAAGAAATGGTTGGGAATATCGACTCTGTAAATCAAGTAGTTGAAAAGATGGTAAATTCATTTGCCATCTTGCAGAATACAGTTGCAACTGGTGTTGATAAACAAAACAATGCAAATGAAAGAATAGAATTAATCAAACAACAGTCAGAAATGCTTAGTGAAGCAAATACAACAATTGCGGATATTGCGAGCCAGACAAATCTTCTTGCTATGAATGCGGCAATTGAAGCGGCTCATGCGGGTGAAAGTGGAAAAGGATTCAGCGTTGTTGCCGATGAAATTCGAAAGCTTTCTGAAACATCGTCTGAACAATCAAAAACAATTGGTTCTCAATTAAGCAATATCCATGGCATTATTTCAGATGTTGTTGAAGCTACAGCTGCATCAAGCACATCTTTCAATGCCGTATCAAAAGAAATAAATGAAACAGATCAACTAGTTCGCCAAATTAAAGAGGCTATGACAGAACAGCATGAAGGTTCAAAACAAATTAGCGAAGCTTTATCTTCTATGAATGACAGCACTATCGAAGTAAAAACAGCATCCGCAGAAATGAATGCTGGAAATCAGGCTATTCTTGAAGAAATCAAAACACTTCAAGATACAACGACTGTAATACGAGATAGTATCAAAGAAATGAAAGTTGGATCAGAACAGATTGTTAAATCTGGAGTTTCGTTAAAGGATATTTCAGTAAAAATGAAATCTTCAATAGCAAAAATTGGAAATCAAATCGACCAATTTACAGTATAAAAAATAAAAAAGATGAAATTAAACAATTTCATCTTTTTTTATATATTTCCTTTAATATGATAAATAATGATATTGTAAACAAAGCGATAAACTACATAATGCTTCATATTCTAGAGCCAATAACGCTTGAAGAAGTTGCAGACTATTGCAATATATCAAAATTCTATTTTTCTAAAATTTTCAAAGCGGAAACTGGCGAAAGCGTCTACGGATTTATAAAAAGAGTAAAATTAGATCAAAGTGCATTAAGATTAAGGCTTGAATCTCAAAAAACTATTACAGATATCGGTCTAGACTATGGATATAGTGCTTCCAATTATAGTACTGCGTTCAAAAATCACATGCACCTGTCGCCATATGAATTTAGAAAACAAACTGACTCAATTTCTACAAATACACAAATATCATTTGAAGAAATTGACAAGCAAATAAAAATTGAAATTCATCCTGATTACAAAGTTATCTATGAACGCAAAATCAGCGATTATAAGGATATGAAAAATGATTGGTGTGATTTTACCGAAAAATATTCAAAATACATAACATCAAAAACAATCTTTTTTGAACGAACTTATGATGATCCTACTATCACAGAAAAAAATCATTGCATTTATGATATTTGCATGACGTATCCAGAAAACTCAGGATTAAAAAACACAACTGTATTAACAGGTGGAAAATTTGCCGTATTTCCATTCAAAGGTTTTATAAAAGACATTTCAGAAACTCATGTTTTGTTATTACGAAATATTTGGTTTCCACAAAGTGGATACGAACTAGATAATCGCTTATCCTACGAGTTATACCACTATGTTGACAATGAAACAATGTATATGGAATTTGATATTTGCATTCCAATAAAATAGAAAAATTATTGACTTCTATTCATTAAAGCTTTTCTTGTGTTTTCTGCATGAGCGAATAGGCATGAAAGCAAAGTTTGCAATTGCTGAATGTATATGAATATTATTTCAGCTAAATTCTTTCTTTTTGTGTTTTCCATTCTTGCCATTGCTGCATAATGAACTTTATTCCACGATGAAAAAACTTCGGGGATAAAATTGATTGCTAATGTTAAAATCAAAGCTGGATTCCATTTTTTTAATGGAGGAAATATTACAGAAACAACATCTTGTGCATTTTCAATGGAAGATTTTATTTCCAAGATAGACGTTGTTTCAAATATCACTTCCGCGGCAAGAACTGTAATAAAAAAACGTATTGTATACAAAATTCCAGAAGCAAGTCCATTTAAATCAATTGAAAAAAAACAATTTGTAAAACTAATAACAAATTTATCATTAACAGATGATTCAGTTGAAAATGTTATCATTCTAAAAATTGTAAGCAAAAATCCGATAACAAAGACAAATCTTGTTTTTTTTAGAGAATCAAGATGAAATCCAGATAAAATGAACAAAAGCAAAGTCAAGAAAAGGCAAACAGAAGTTCTGATAATTACTGGAATTGAAATTATATATTCAACAGTTTGAGTGGATTTTCCCCAGAATGTAACGAAGCAAAGAATAAATAGAAAAACTAATTTTAGACCTGGCTTAATTGAATGCAGAATTGATTTTTCTTTTCTATATGAAAAAAGATTTACCATAATAAATCCATAACCGAATTATAAGACCTCAGAGGATTTCTAATACTCCAATTTTCCAAAGTGCAAGACAATCCTTGTTCCGCAGTTCCATCAAACTTCACTTAACCCTTATCCAAAACGATAAACATTGTAGCTAATGCAAGAATTTTTTCCAGTTCATGTGTTAAAACGATAATAGTTTTTCCACTTTCATGTAAATCTTTTAATACA